>NZ_JADBUE010000118.1:0-4093 GCF_020245805.1 Microcystis sp. M179S2
ACGCGATTTCTGTGGTCCCGATTTTTTTGTGGTTTTAGATACAGAAAAACGTCCCCGCAAAAGTTGGGTAGTTTGGGGAGAACAGGGTAAATATCCCGATGTAATTGTCGAGATTCTCTCCGATTCTACGGCCAATATTGACCGCAATAACAAGAAAATTCTCTACCAAAATACCTTTCGCACTCCTAATTATTTTTGGTTCGATCCTAATACGTTAGAATTGCAGGGATTTAGACTAATTGAGGGACAATATCAAGCCATTTCTCCCAATGACCAAGGTTATTTATGGAGTGAACAGTTAGGATTATATTTAGGGATATTTGACCGTAAACTGCGTTATTTTACCGCCAATGGTCAATTAGTCCCCACTCCTCAAGAAGCTGAGTTACAGCAACGACAGGCCAAAGAACAGGCTATTTTAGCCAAAGAACAGGCTCTTTTAGAGAAAGAAAGGGAACGTCAGGCTAAGGAAAAATTAGCACAAAAACTACGAGAATTAGGCATCGATCCCGATACAATTTAACTGAAGTGGCAAAAGTTCTGGAGAAAGTAAACCTAAATGAGAGGTCGTGAGAAAACTTATGAGTGATATTGAACTTCGGCAGTCAGTTTATGACCTTCTTTTATCCCTGAGAGGATTGGATGCGCTCAAAAAATTATTCTGGTCTGAGTTAAATTACGAGCGAGAAAATCAAACCCTGTCCCGACGCAATTGGCCGGATAAAGCAGTAGAAGCATTAGCAGAAGATCCAATCCTATTAGCTTCTGGAGGGGAAGATTTTCAGGTTATTTATGCTCGTCTTAACTCTAAGCAACTGCTGCTCAATTTAGAGCGTCTTGTCATCAATCAACTGCTAAAAAACCATCCCTACTCTCTCTTTGTTTTCTCTGATTTCCACCAAGAACGGTGGCATTTTATCAATGTTAAATATGATGTTAAACAAGAAAAACGGCAAGTCTTGCGGCGAATTACAGTGGGTCCGGGGGAACAGTTACGAACCGCCACAGAACGCCTAAGTTTACTAGATTTAGATAATATTAGTTCCGAGTCTCCTTTAGCGATTCAGGAACGTCATGATGAAGCTTTTGATGTTGAGAAAGTTACTAAGAAATTTTTTGAACAGTATCGCTCGGTCTTTGAAAAAGTTGAGCAATTAATTACCAAAACTATCCCTAATGCTGACCAGAGAAGACTATTTACTCAGAAGCTATTTAATCGCCTGATGTTTATTGTTTTTATCCAGAAAAAAGGTTGGCTGAAGTTTAACGAACAAACAAACTATCTAGAAACCTTATGGCAGGATTATCAGAATGATAACAGCACCTCGGACAAAAACTTTTATCATAATCGCTTGACTCATCTGTTTTTTACGGGACTAAATAATCCCCAACAAACGGATATTATTGGTATCAATAACGGTGGTTTTCTTCGGCAAATAATCGGCACAGTTCCCTATCTTAATGGCGGATTATTTGAACAGGATGAAGATGACCGCAATCCTAATATAATAGTACCCGATCAGGCGATCGATGTTATCTTACAGGGCCTTTTTAGTAATTTTAATTTCACTGTAACTGAGAGTACACCCCTTGATGTGGAGGTAGCAGTGGACCCAGAAATGTTGGGAAAAGTATTTGAGGAATTAGTCACGGGAAGACATGAATCAGGCAGTTATTACACACCTAAACCGATTGTTTCTTTTATGTGTCGGGAGGCGTTGAAGGGATATTTAAGCAGTAAATTAACTTCTGAAAACAAAGAAGCGATTGAGCTTTTTGTTGACGAATATAATGCTATTAACTTAAAGAATCCAGAGGCAGTTTTAGAAACCTTAAAACAGGTCAAAGTCTGTGATCCTGCCTGTGGAAGTGGAGCTTATTTATTGGGAATGTTGCATGAGTTATTAGATTTGCGTCAGTGTTTATTTGCCACTAAAGGTATTGATTATAAAACGGTTTATCAGCGCAAGTTAGAGATTATTGAAACTAATATCTATGGAGTTGACATCGATCCTTTTGCGGTTAATATTGCTCGCTTAAGGTTATGGCTTTCCTTAGCGGTTGAATATGATGGGGACAATCCGCCACCGCTACCGAATTTGAAGTTTAAAATCGAAACAGGAGATAGTCTAACTGCTCCTAATCCCCAAGGTTCTGGGATGGTGCGCGAGGAGTTTATCCATCGGTTTAGGGAAGCTAAAGCCAAGTATTTAAGAGCGCATTTAGGCAGTGATAAACAAAGTCTTGAACAGGAGATTAATGAGGTTAAGAAACAGATTGCTTTATTAACCCATGGCAGTGCTTCTGTGATTGCGAGTGATAAGGAAGCTATCTCAAAAGGGTTTGATTGGGTGGTGGAGTTTGCCGAGGTATTAGCGGAGGGAGGTTTTGATATTCAGGTAGCAAATCCCCCCTATGTGAGACAGGAATTGATTAAGGATTTAAAACCAACTTTAAAGCAGGTTTTCCCGGAAGTTTATACAGGAACATCGGATTTATATTGTTTCTTTTATGCGAGAGCTTTACAATTACTTAAAACTGGGGGAATGTTAGCTTTTATTTCCTCAAATAAATGGTTCCGGGCAAAGTATGGGGAGAAGTTAAGAGAGCATATCGCTGATACTTGTCAGGTGAGAAGTATTACCGATTTTGGGGAGTTGCCAGTTTTTGAAAGTGCAGCTGTTTTAGTGATGATTTTTCTCGCTCAGAAGCAATCAGATATAAAATTAAACACTCAATTTACTCAAGTTAAATCTTTAGAGTCACCTTATCCTGATATTAAAACTGTTATTAATGAACAGGGAACAATTTTACCTAATAATTCTTTAAATGGTAAAAATTGGCTATTAAGTGATTCTACTACGGCAAGTTTAATCAATAAAATGTCAGCAGCCGGTATTCCTTTAGGTGAATACGTCAATGAAAAAATTTATTATGGTATTAAAACTGGTTTTAATAAAGCCTTTGTGATTGATGGTGCAAAACGAGCAGAATTAATTGCTAAAGATACTAAAAGTGCAGAGATTATTAAACCTTTAGCTGTGGGTGATGATGTGAGAAAATGGCGCATAAATTACAAAGACAAATGGTTGATTTTCATTCCTTGGCATTTTCCTTTACATCAAGATACTAGCATTACTGGAAGTTCTCTTAAAGCTGAAAAAGAATTTGAGAGAATATATCCATCTATTTATGGTCATCTTGCAAAATATCAAAAGGAACTTTCATTGAGAAATAAGGCAGAAACTGGAATTAGATATGAATGGTACGCTTTACAAAGATGTGCAGCTACATATTTTGAAGAATTTGAAAAACCTAAGATTGTTTTTCCAGATATTGCAAAAGAGTCACGTTTTTCCTTAGATGAAAAAGGTCTTTATATTAACGATACAACCTTTATGATTCCAGTTTATGATCTTTATCTTCTGGGGGTACTTAATTCATTAACGGTATTAAAATATTATCATCAATTAAGCCCTCAGATTTTGGGGGGACATTTAAGATTTAAACGTCAATATGTTGAAAAAATCCCCATCCCTCCCGCTTCTGAATCTGAAAAAGAACCCATCATCAAATTAGTACAAAAATGCTTAGATGCCAAAGGGGTTAACTGTGAAGAATGGGAGAAAGAGATAGATGAGAGAGTAGCGGCATTGTATGGATTGTAAGGGGTTAGATACCCGAATTATTAAAGAAGTCGGGTATCTGAAATCATCACAGATACTCGACTTCTTAAAGGTATCTGAAATCATCACAGAACTATGTTAAACAAAAAAATACTTAAGCAAAATTAGTAGATTAAGTTGAGGAAAACAATTTCGATTTCTTTATTAAGTAGCTGGTTATAATTAAGTTAAAAATGGATTTTAGGTCTGATCCCCCCTGCCCCCCTTGATAAGCTATCCATTAGTCGGATCTTTCTTAACAAAAAGAGAAGAAACTTAAAAAAAGGGGAAACGATTGATAGGTATAGTTTTGAAAGAAGGAATTAAGGAGGAGGTAAGCAAAAAAATGGAGAAATGGGCAGCCCAAGAATTACAGTATGCAGACCTAGGGGACACCAGAAGAAAGAAAAGGTTAATCAGTATCGTAG
>NZ_JADBUE010000119.1:0-31689 GCF_020245805.1 Microcystis sp. M179S2
AGGGCTTGCGGTGTCAGTCTGTAGAGCGACCATAAGACCAGAACAGAGTAAATCTGTTAAGGCAGGTGCGAAAAATCCTTCGGGAAAGAAGCAGAAACCCAAATCGTGAGGTTTGGGAATCGCCGTCCGTTTTACGGCGGCGAGGATGTCAAGATTGCGTGTTATTGAACAGTTTAATGTTGCTGAGACCGATATAGTATTTACGATAGAAAGAGACGAGATAACCCATCAATTCCAAGACCATGAGACGACCTTCGCTAACGTAGGCCTGCGCTTTGGCCAGGGTGACATCCTGATTTTTTTGGCGTAGGGTGGTGGTATGAATATCCACCACATCGCGAGGACTAGCTTTTAAGAATCCTAACTTATCGGCCAAGCTTCGCAGTCGTTCCGATAGATTATGTTCCACTTTGTATGCTTGTTCTTCTAAAGCTAAGTCTAATAACTCTCCGTAATTTTGGACTAATTCTTGAAAAATATCGGGAATACTCTGCTTTATTGCCTCAGAACCGAACATTTTCGCCGTGATGCTAGTTTGTACTCCCTTGATTAACTGTTCCAGTTCGCGAAATTCCTCTTCCTGTTGTTGATGTTTAAGATTAAGGATATATTGCTGACGTTCGATCGCCACACGAATTTGATAGACTAAAAGACTACTATCGATATTATTTAACTGAATATAACCGTCAGCACCCAGTTGAAAGGCTTTAACGACTAATTTCTCATCATTGCTAGTAGTTTGAACCACTATCGGTATATCAGAGGCTAATTCTCTGGTTTTGACTAGAATATTTAAGCCGGGGGGGACAGAGATTTCCAAGCTTAAGAGGATGAGATCAAATTTCTCCCCTGCTAGTTTTTCGGCAGTTTGCTGTAGATCCTGAGCTTGGGTGAGGGTAAAAGTCAACCCCCCGGCCAGGGAACATTGGGGGGCCTTTAACAGCAATCTCTGGATTAATTTAACAGTCGTCGGTTCATCCTCTATCAATAAAATCCTACAGATATCTCTAGTCATTGTTAATCGATCGCTAAAATTATCTTTTTTCCCCTACTTTCATAGTACGCCCATCTTTGGGAAACGCAAGGACAAAATCACAATCTAGCACCCGCTATCTCGAAGTCTTATTCTACCGCTCAACTAAACTTACTCAAACTTACTTAAAAGTCTGAAAGCTTATTCATTCGTAGTGGGTCAAGCACGGAGCGGGTTAAACGGCAAACCCTTTATTCCCCGGTCAATGACATCAGGAATTACTTTTCTAATGATGTTAAATGCCCCATTGACATCGGCATTTAACAACTGATTTGTTCCCATTTTATCAAGTCCCCTAGCTAACCTTTTTCCCTTAAATAATGGTTTTTCTTCACCATATTTAGTTAACTCATCCCTATCTAAGGCACTCGATTGTGAGGTAGAGTATTCTTCAGTTATTATGATTTTTATTCCTTTTAATTGAGCTTTATAGGTTAACATTTCTATTAATCTATAATGAGGAATATTGACCAATTGTTGATGATTTATTTTTCCTAGATTAAGAGATTGTTTCATCCGCTCATTATGCCCAATTATTAACGTACCTATTTGAGGTCGAATACACCAATATATTACTCTTTTGCTGGCTGTGTTTAGGTAATTTTATCCTCGACAGTTTCGCTTATGAGTCAGGAGTATCAATCTCTTAGATGAGGGTCGATTATTTCGGGTTTTCAGTTGAGATTGCAAGCGGGAACCTTGTTTGTTGTAGAAGGTGTTAATCGCTTTTAAGGGTCTGCCATTTACCAAAAGAGGTGCTACACCTGTTTGATTTGTAGTTACAGCCATTAAGTTATTAACTCCTAAATCTACACCAGCTTATCTGTTGTTTATCTGTGGTTTCCGACCGTCTTTCATATACTATTTCAATGACATAACAGCTACTTTTGGGGACAATTATCACGGCAATTATTTCTCTCTTGGATGTGGGAATTTTTAAGTCGCTCATAGACAATAGACTAAGCTGAAATCACAGGCACTTAAAGGGGTTAACCTAGGAGCAAAAGACTATTGTGAAGCATCACTTAAAAATTGATGATCAAGTTTACTGCCATTGAGCGTGAATGCGTGGATGGAGTAAACGCTCAACCGGTTGACCGTTTTTTAAATGTTCTTCGACAATCTGATTGACATCCTCTGGTTTAACACGACAGTACCAAGTTTCCTCGGGAATAATTCTCACCGTGGGGCTAGTGCTACACTGTCCTTGACAACCACTGGTCATAACGATGACATCTTCTGGGAGAGCTGCCGTTTGCCAAGCTAAAAGAAGCTCGGACGCACCCTGCACCAAACAGGAAGAATGCTGACAGACCATCACAAATCGCTTTTGGGGATAAGACATATTACCTAAAAAGTAGAAAAATTAGATAGTTCCTCGGGTATATTCTTGGGGGTCGCTTTGAGGAAGCATATATTATATTTTGCCCCGAATCCCCGATACTGGCAATACAAAAAAAGGGGGCGAAAAATTAACCATCAATCTTTAAAATAGAATTCGGAGAAAAATTTAGTCAATCAAGAGGGTAAAAGTGGCATTCGCTAGTCATTGGGTCATGTTAGGTTTATTACTGGGTTTTGCCGTCGCCCATAGCGGATTAGCCAGTTTACGAATGGGGGGAGAAGCTATCATCGGTGCGCGACTGTATCGGGTATTATTTGCCCTTGTGAGTATCCCTCTAGCGGTAATTTTAGTAGTTTATTTCTTCAATCATCGTTATGATGGTTTGCTTCTCTGGCAAGTACAGGGAGTAACCGGAGTAAAAACCCTAGTTTGGGTACTTTCGGCCATTTCTTTTTTCTTTCTCTATCCTGCCACTTTTAACCTGCTGGAGATCGCCGCTATCCAAAAACCGCAGGTTCATCTCTACGAAACCGGCATCCTGCGCGTTACCCGTCATCCCCAGATGGTAGGACAGGTGATCTGGTGTATTGCTCACACCCTCTGGTTAGGGACAAGCTTTACCCTATTAACTTCCCTGGGTTTAATTGCCCATCATCTTTTTGCCGTCTGGCATGGCGATCGCCGGTTAGAGAACCGTTACGGAGAGGCATTTTTAAAGGTCAAAGAACGCACCTCGGTGATTCCCTTTTTAGCGATTATCGATGGTCGGCAAAGCCTAAAATGGCAAGAATTCCTTCGTCCTGCCTATCTAGGAGTAACAGGGTTTATTTTACTCCTCTGGTGGGCGCATCCTTGGCTAATGCAAGCAACAAGTAAAATTTATTGGTGATTTTGCTCCCAACCCCTTTCTTATTGATCCCGATTGGTGTAGAATGGTTGCCATATCAAAATCAAGTTTTCATAAAATCCGTTTAGACATGATACTATCTGTCACTGAAAAGGGCTTCCCTAAGCTGGTTTTAGAGTCTTCTCGTCCGGTTCTCGTGCATTTTTGGGCTCCTTGGTGTGGTTTATGTCGTTTAATCCAACCCACCCTCTGTTCTTGGCAAAATGAGTGTCAAGATGCGATTCAATTAGTCGGTGTCAATGCCGATGAGAATTTTCAATTAGCTAATAGTTTTCGTCTGCGTAGTCTACCTACGTTAATTCTCTTCGATCAAGGTGTTCCAGTTCACCGTCTGGAGGAAATTCACAGTCGCGAGGAATTGCATCAAACCCTGCGACTAATGGCCAAAAATCAAATCCTGCGTTCAGCTTAAGGGAAAGATATCTTTTCTGATGGGTTCTGTGGTTAAAATGTATTCTAAGATACGGTAACGCTGGTGGGTGAGTGGAACGAACCACTCCAGACACAGAGGACACAAAGATTGATCGCTCTTATAGTAAGTTAAACTTATCACACAAAGAATAAGAGAGCCTCTGATGGGACTGGCAGAGATAATATAATAGGACAAAAAGTAGATAATCCCAATTCCTAAGATACCCATAGTTCCCCCAGTTCAAAAAATTAGGAGGCTTAAAAAAATGCCGATTGGTGTGGCTGAATTTGTTGAAAATCAGGAAAATCGCTGTCCTGTGGTACTACTACTAGATACCTCTGGTTCAATGGAAGGGGAACCGATTAAGGCTCTCAATGATGGTATCAAAACCTTTCAGGAGGATGTGATGCGGGATATCCAAGCGACGTTGAGCGTAGAAACCGCCATTGTCACCTTTGGTAAGGGAGGGGTTAAAACCGTGCAAGATTTTGTCGGGATTGACCAATTTACGCCACCGACTTTAACCGCAGGAGACTTAACTCCGATGGGAAAAGCGATTGAATTGGCCTTAGATTTAATCGAAGATCGTAAAGCGATTTATAAAAATTATGGTATCCAATACTATCGTCCCTGGATATTTTTAATTACTGATGGTGCGCCTACGGATCAATGGAATCTGGCAGCGCAACGGGTAAAACAAGCCGAAGCAGAAAATCGGGTTTTATTTTTTTCTGTAGGTGTTCAGGGGGCCGATATGGAGAAGCTCAAACAGATTTCTAATAATCCCCCCGTGTTACTCAATGGGTTAGATTTTCGGGATTTATTTCAGTGGTTAAGTAACTCAATGAAACGAGTTTCTGGTGGTAAAATTGGAGAGGCGATCGATTTACCACCCGTGAATTGGGGACAAATTACCACCTAGAGGACAGTTAATTATGTGGAGAACATTATGTCAGTCGGTGGTCGGTAGTTTTCACGTCCAAACGGGATTACCCTGTCAAGATTACGGTGCTTATAAATTATTGGGTCAGGATGTTTTGATTGGAGCCGTGGCCGATGGGGCCGGTAGTGCCAAACATTCGGATTTGGGGGCGAAAATAACAGTTAAAGCAGCGCTGCAATTTTTAGAGGAAAATCTCAAAAAAACAGCATTTGCGGCAACTGAAACTGAAGCAGAATTAGAGGAAATATTCCGGCGACTGTTGGCTTATGTTCAGCAAATTCTCCAAGAAAAAGCCGAAAAAGAACAGTTAGATATTAATGATCTGGCGACAACTTTACTGGTTGTTTTGGTTACTTCAAAACGATTAGCGGCGATGCAGATAGGAGACGGTTTTATTGTGTTCAAACCTCTGGGAGGAAATTATCATTTATTGTTCCAGCCTGACAAGGGGGAATACATCAATGAAACCACTTTTGTTATTTCTAGTAATGCTTTGGAGGAGATGCAAATAAAAGTTTTAACCGAGCCAGTTGCGTTTATTTGTGTGGCGACAGATGGAGTGGAAAAGGTATCGATCGATTATAAAAATTGGCAGCCTTTTCCGCCTTTTTTTCAGCCATTAGAGGAATATTTGCAACAGACAGAAACGCCATTGCAAGAAGACCTCAAAGAATTTTTAATGCGGGAGGGTTTAAATAAGTTAACAACCGATGATAAAACCTTACTCCTAGCTTTTTGTTTAAGAAACTGAGGGGTTTAAGAAACCGGGTTTGTTTGACAAACCCAGTTTCTGGATCATAGCGTTCCCAGGTAAAACAATCGTGAGCAAAAAATCTATCAAAAGCGACTTGAAGAGAATTGATGCGATGACGGATGAGAATATCGATTATTCTGATATTCCGCCGTTAGGTGATGAATTCTTTACCCAAGAAACAGTATCTTTTTCGCCATCAAAGCAGCAATTAACCATCCAACTAGATCAAGATATCTTAGAATGGTTAAAAGCCCAAGGAAAAGGATATGAGACACAAATTAACTACATCTTGCGGGAAGTGATGGAACAGCAGCGGCAGTAAAAAACAACGAACCTGATTTGATTACAAGGTTTGTTGTTGCGCTTCAGCGCTCAACTCTGGCGAAAATTGGGCTAAAGTGAATTCGAGTAATCTGTATAAAACGGAGGTCGTCTATGGCAGATTTAATCGTCCGCAATATCGATGAAGCCATCGTCAAAGCTCTCAAAAAGCGAGCCAGCCAACACGGGATCAGTGCCGAAGCCGAACACCGCCAAATCTTAGAAAAAGCCTTGCTGCAACCGCAACGAAAATCCCTAGCAGAGGTGCTACGCCAGATTCCCAACGTTGGCAACGATTCAGACTTTGATCGCGTTCAAGATGACACAGCCAAACCAGTATTTGATTGATACTAAGTAGGTAGGCGTTAAAAATTATCAGACACCCCCGTTATCAAGGGTAGGGTTGATTCATGAATCAACCCTACCTTATCAAGGGGGGATCAAGGGGGGATTAAAGGCAAAATCCATTTTTAATTTAATTATAACCAGCTACTTATATCTAACTTATTAGAAACGACTAGATAAATTTTTCTGAACAGCACAAATACTCGGAGATTTTTTGATGTCTTTAACTTATCGCTGTCAACTAAAGAATCGCTTGATTACCCTGACGCAAGAAATGGCCGACAGTGGCGAAGCGAAAGTATGGCACACTAACTTTAATGGGTACTTAGCGAAAATCTACCACAATCCCCATAATGAAAGGGTTGATAAATTACAGTTAATGGTGAGAAATCGTCCCAGTGATCCTAATGCTCATCTTAACCATATTTCCTTCGCTTGGCCCTATTCTATCTTAGAAGATAACCAGGGAAAAGTCGCTGGTTTTTTAATGCCAGAAGTGGTGGGTTCAGAAACATTATTAAAGCTTTGTACGCCCATAATGAGAAGAAAATACAAGTTAGAAACTAATTGGTATTTTCTTCATGTAGTAGCGCGGAATATAGCCGCTATTATCCAAGCAATTCACCTTAAAGGTTATGTTTTGGGAGACATCAAGCTAGAAAATATCTTAGTGAATAATCGGGCGTTGCCTACAATTATTGATACAGATTCATTTCAAGTATCAGATCCCTATAGCGGTAAAATATATCGGTGTTTAGTTGGCTCAGAAGGATTTACACCGGCGGAATTAATCGGAGTGAATATAGCAGATGTAGATCAAACAGAAGTTCATGATCGCTTTCGATTAGGAGTTGTTATTTATTATCTACTATTTAGCGGGCCGCCGTTTCGGGGATTGTGGCAAGGAGGAGGAGATTCCCTGGAACAGTCGGAACTAATTCGACGGGGACTATGGCCTTTTTCTGGGGATAAATTGCTTGTACCTAGTAATACAACAATCCCATTAAATATTTTACATCCCGACTTACACGCCTTATTTTTGCGCTGTTTCAATGAGGGACATAAATTCCCCGACAGACGACCGACGGCTAAGGAATGGCGTGGTACTTTGGAAGCTGCACTAAAAGAGGTTATACGCTGTGGCAAAATTGATAATCATTACTACAGTCGCCGTTACGGAAAGTGTTATTGGTGTGAGCGATTTAGTAATTTAAATCTTGATATTTTTCCGGGGAACAGTATCGCTACTGTGACATCTACACCGTTACCTAAAGTATCGCCCAGATCGCCCTCTTCGCCACCACCTCGTCCAGTTTCGCCACCACCTCCCCCAGTATCGATTAAATCATCTCCTTCACCTATACCTCCTCAAAGATGGTCGCGTCGTAAAGTCTTAATAAATTTGGGGTTAGTTACAGTAGGGACAGTCGCTAGTAATATTTTCGCTCAGTTGTTTCGTCAGAATCCTACTCCTCCTCCTTCTCCAAGTCCTGTATCTGTCAGGTTTACAAAGCCAACCCCATTTACAGAAAACCTACCCAATGGAGTAACACTGGAAATGGTAGGCTTACTAGCAGGTCAATTTCTCATGGGATCTCCTGACAGTGATCCCGATGCTCGCGATAATGAAAAGCCTCAACACCAAGTTAAAGTCAACAGTTTTGCGATTGGGAAATATCCGGTGACTCAGGCACAATATGAAGCGGTAATGGGAACCAATCCCTCTTATTTTAAAAACAATCCCCAAAATCCGGTAGAAAAGGTTAATTGGAATGACGCTCAAGCCTTTTGTCGGAAATTGAGTCAAATAACCGGGAAAACCTATCGTCTCCCCACAGAAGCGGAATGGGAATATGCCTGTCGTGCGGGGACTACTACTCGCTTTTATTTCGGTGATAATGCCAATCAGTTAGGAGATTATGCTTGGTATGACGGAAATTCTCAGGCTAAAACTCATCCTGTGGGCCAGAAAAAGCCCAATGCTTGGGGACTCTATGACATGAGTGGCAATGTTTGGGAGTGGTGCGAGGACAATTGGCATGATAACTATATCGGAGCGCCGACGGATGGCAGTGCTTGGCTAAAAAATGGTAATGATAATCGTTCTCCATTGCGGGGCGGTTCCTGGGGCAGCTATCCTAGTCTCTGCCGTTCCGCTTACCGCGACGACGGCCTCCGCCGCGACCACTACGGCAGCGACGGTTTTCGGGTGGTGTGCGGTGCTGGGAGGACTCTGTAACCCTTATTCTCTTTTTACCCTTTTTTACCCTTTTTCTCTTTTTCCCGCCCTTAGGCGGGTCGATTTTTTTGAAAAAATTGAGGTAGTGTTAAATTTTGTTAAGGACAATGAAAAATGAAACAGTTATCGGTTGTTAAAAAGCCGTGGGTTGGGTTTCGTTCCTCAACCCAACCCAATGATTTAAAAATGTTGGGTTTCACTATCGTTTGGCCTAACCTACGATCAGACTACGGACGAAAAAGTGAGCGCCGATCTCCTAGGGTGTGTTAATGTTGGTGTAGCCTACCAGCCGACTTTACATGGCGGGTTACTGTAACCTTAACGATCTTAAGTGTTTTGTCAAGGATAATTTGGGGGATTTTGCTCACCAATGAAACAAGCTATTACAGCGAAGGTTGTTAAAATAACCACCAACAAGGCCGAAAAAATCTTGTTAAATTCTGGTTTTAAGAAAAAAAAAGCTCAAGTTATCTTAAGCAAAATTACTAATTTTTGTCAACATTGGAAAATTCTTGAAATGTCTTTATTTGGTTCAGTATTAAGGGAAGACTTTCGAGTTGATAGTGATATTGATGTTCTTTATAAGTTTGCTCCCAATCATGGCTGGGATTTGTTTGATATTGTTCAGATGAAAGAAGAATTAGAGGAGATATTCGGACGCAAAGTTGACTTGGTTAATCAAGAGGGACTGAAAAACCCCTATCGTCGTTACGAAATTTTAAAAACTCATCAGCTAATTTATCGTCATGAACAGTCGTGAGGCCGGATATCTTTGGGATATGGTCGAAGCTATTACTAATATCCAAGAATTTATTCAAGATATTTCTTTGGAAGAATATTCCAAGAGTCTTTTGTTACAAAGTGCTGTGGAAAGACAATTAGAAATTTTAGGAGAAGCAGCCCGTAGAATTCCTGAGACTTTTCAACAAAAACACACCAAAATTGATTGGAGGGGAATTATTGGACTCAGAAATATTATTAGCCATCAGTACGATCAGGTTCAACCAGAAATTGTCTGGAATATTATTACAGTAAGACTTTCTCCTTTGCTAGAACAATTGCAGTCTCTATTGCCACCATTGCCCCAATGATAATAATTTAAAAAATTAAGTTAATGGCAGATTATGACTGCTATCCTCTCTGGGTAATCGATCAAATAGGTGAGATAGATTTCTCGGAATTACCCTTTAGCAGTGAACAGTAAACAATTATCACTTAGAATGAATTGTAAAGGTTACGAAGCAGTAGTTTTTTTTGATGACGAGGCGGGTATCTTTTACGGTGAGGTGGCCAACGTCCGAGATGTTATCACTTTTCAGGGAGAGAGTGTAGCGGAATTGCAGCAAGCTTTTGCTGATTCAGTGGAAGATTACCTAGCTTTTTGTGCCGAGCGCGGGGAAAAGCCAGAAAAACCTTTTTCTGATAGTTTTCTGTCACAGCCACACCCGAAATTACACCAACAAATTTAGCAATAAGTAGGCTGGTTTGAGGAACGAAACCCAACCCAATTATTTAAAAGTGTTGGGTTTCACTATCGTTCAACCCAACCTACGCTCTTTATTCTCTGAGATAAAATAAAGGTTGAATGATGCAATTCATCTGCCTAAAAACGTGCCATCACCTAAACTGCCTGATTCTGCTCAATCAGCCGTAGGTTAGGTTGTAGGTTGGGCGTGGTGGCGTGGTGCGTGGTAGATGGGAAATTGATGGGTAGGGGCGAAGCATTCGGATAAAAAATCTAGGATTTCAGCGATAGGTTATGCCCAAATGCTTCACCCCTACAGTGATTTTCTGTAATTGAGGAATAACTGTTGCAAAAGGCGGTTCAAAATTCATTGTCTTAATTATGATTGAGAAAAAGGGAGAATAATATAGCGAATGACTGTTCCTAGTAAAGCTGTTCCCAAGATGCCGATTAACGTCCAAATCTGGGCTTTCTGAGAGCCTTTTAATTCTTTTGTATCTTCTTTTACTCCTTCAATATCTTTTTCTAAACTATCGACTTTTTCCTCTAATCTCGCCTGTACTATTTTAATATCCATAACATCTTTTTGCAGATTATCTAACTTCTGATTAATTGAACCTAAAATTTCTTTCAGATCCTGTTCAATAGTAACTGACATCTGATGATTCTCCTAATAATGATAGTTATCAGTATTATTGTCTATCTTATCTTAAGTGTTTGCCCAACCGAAGCGCCTCATTTTCCCTTGCTGCCTTCCCTCATTGTTGCCCTCCCCCTCCCATTATCTCCACTAATTTATGAGCCGATAATTCCTGATTAAGCCAATCCTTTCTCAGCCAACCATTGAGGATTATATAAACGAGATTGATAACGGGACCCACCATCACAAAGAACAGTAACTATGGTGTGGCCCGGTCCCATTTGTTTAGCCAAAGCCACGGCAGCAGCCACATTAATACCCACAGAACCCCCCATAAATAAACCATCTTTTTGTAATAGTTGATAAACAACTTTGATGGCAGTGGGATCATCAATTTGAATGGCATCATCTATGGGTGCGCCTTCCATATTAGCCGTAATACGACTATTACCAATCCCTTCAGTAATTGAACTACCTTCCAGGGTAATTGTCCCGGTTTTCACATAACTATATAAACCGCTACCCATCGGATCCGCCACCACACAACGCACCTGGGGATTTTGGTCTTTTAAAAACATCGCCACCCCCGCGTAGGTTCCCCCGGTTCCCGTGGCAGCCACCCAAGCATCAATTTTACCGTCGGTTTGTTCCCAGATTTCCCGGCCGGTGGTTTCGTAGTGAGCGCGACGATTAGCCAGATTATCGAATTGATTGGCCCAGATAGCATTTTCCATCTCACTGGCCAATCTCCCCGATAATTTAACGTAATTATTGGCATCTCGGTAGGGAACGGCGGGAACAGTACGCACTTCTGCACCCAATGTTCTCAATAGGTCGATTTTCTCTTGGGATTGGGTATCGGGAATGATAATCAGGCATTTATAACCTTTAGCATTGCAGATATGGGCCAAACCGATGCCAGTATTGCCGGCGGTTCCTTCGACAACGGTTCCCCCCGGTTGGAGAGTACCGGCTTTTTCCGCTTCTTGAATAATATATAAAGCAGCCCGATCCTTGACCGAACCACCGGGGTTAAGAAATTCGGCCTTACCGAGAATCTCGCAGCCGGTTTCCTCGCTAAAACTATTGAGACGAATTAGGGGAGTATTACCCACCGCATCGACGAAACCATTTTTAATATCCATAATCTGTTATTTTTCGTGCTGTTCCTAGTGAGACGATTTTTTGTACTAAGGGATGACGCACCACATCGGCCCGCGATAGGTAAGAAAAAGCGATCCCTTCTACTGATTTTAGGATTTTTTGAGCGGCAATTAACCCCGATTCTTGTTGTTGCGGTAAATCGGTTTGGGTGACATCTCCGGTTACTACCATGCGCGAACCGAATCCCAAGGGAGTTAAGACCATTAATGCGATCGCACTTTCTCCACTGGGGAATTGAATCGTTGGCCAATTTCTACCACTTTAGCAAAATTGTTGTCTTTGCTGAAAATATTGATTAAATTGGAAGTTTTTTAGCTGTGATTAGTTACCTAACCTAATATAGTGGTGGCATTCTGTAAGGAGTCCCACCGTGACTAACAATTCCATCGAGCCTTTGAATATTGGCAATACGATTAATACTGCCTTCCGTCTTTATCGTGATCGCTTCCCAACTTATGTATTCTTTGCTGTCCGCGCCTGTTTGTGGTCGCTTCTTCCCTTAATTTTGCAATTAATTCTCAGTCAATTACTTTATCAAACAATTACCCCCGAAGAAGGCAGCGATATCGGTTTACGTTTATTTCTTTTCCCAGTACAAATTTTCTCGGCCGCTAAGTATCTTTTCAATAGTGCGGTTATCTCACGATTAGCTTTTCAAGACATCATTTATCAGCCGGAAACTGCCGGACAAGCGGAAAAAAAAGTTAAGCCGAAAATGTGGCGCTTGTGGTGGATGCAGGTTTTGCTTGGTTTGTTGGGAGCGGCAATAATCTTGGCGATAATGCTGTCTCTGGCGCTAGTAAGTTTGATCCCCATCCTTGGTGTATTGCTTATTTTACTGGCTTCTTTCTGTCTTCCTGTTTTCTTCCTTTGGTTATCTGCTCGCATTTGCATTGCCGAATTGCCCTTAGTAATTGAAGATAATTTAGGCAGTTGGCAAGCAATCAAGAGAGGTTGGCATTTAACTAAAAACTCGGCTTGGAGAATTGTAGGAGTGATATTTATTGCCAGTTTATTAATTATTCCAGTTTATATTCTGTCATGGGCTTTGGCTTCAATTCCCTTTTGGGTCAATTTTTCCTCTTTTTATAGTAGTTTGGAATCGGTAGAGGACTGGCAAACGCTCGCGGAAAATCCTCTTTTTTTCCGACAAATGGCGATGTTTTCCTATGGTCTGACTACTATTTTCTTACTTCTGAATATTTTATTAGTTCCTTTTTGGCAATCTCTCAACAGTGTGATCTATAATCATGTTTTAGACCAGAAAAAAAATGATGGGGGAGAATACTAATAACTGAGCAGCTGTTGATGTAAACTAAGACGCATTTAAACCGCTTATTCTTAGATTAGTTGAACTTCCCCCAATCCCTTTACTATTGCCTCTTGTCTCGTCTCAACAAGCAATTTATACCCCACAGAAAAAGGGTTTCTCCGAGAAACCCTTTTTCTACTCATGATAATTCTCTCAATCCTTTTATAGTACGCATATAGTACATTTGCTCAAAAAAATCGAAAAAGGGTAAAAAGAGAAAAAAGAGAAAAAGGGTTACAAAGTCCTCCCGAATACGCAGACTACCCGAAAACCGAAATCGTAGAAGCGGTAGTCGCGGCGGAGGTCGTCGCTGCGAATCGCGGAACGGCAGTAATCAGGATTGATGTTCCAGGAACCGCCCCGCAGAGCTTTATATGCCTGATTTTGCTGTTTTTTGCTCTTTTTTATCTCCTCATAGTTTTCGCGCCAATCATCTTGACACCACTCCCAGACATTTCCGTGCATATCATATAAACCAAAGTCGTTGGCGTAGAATTGCCCAACAGGGGTGGTTTTTTGGAGATTGTTATCATAGTTGGCTAAATCTGGGGTAAGAATTTCCCCAAAGTGATAGGGGGGGTAGGTTTCTCCTTTGTCGAGATTTAAGGGTTTGGTTTGCGCTCGACAAGCGTACTCCCACTCAGCTTCCGTTGGTAGCCTATATTTTCTTTTACTTAATTTAGATAGCCTTTGGCAAAATTCGACGGCATCTAACCAACTTACCATTTCAACGGGGTTTGTGCTGCCTTTAAAATGCGATGGCTCTGGTTCTAAATCTTGCTCTACTTTTAAATCTTCTCTTTGGGCAATATATAACCATTGAGCTTGGGTAATGGGATAAATACCCATCAAGAAGTTTTTCAGGGTGACGTTGTGTTGCGGCTTTTCACTTGTATTACCACTTTCTTGTTCTGAAGAACCCATTGTAAAGGTTCCCGATGGTATTTTGACTAATTCTATGTCTAGGTCATCGGTGAGTTTTTCTCTATAGATTAAAAGACGTTTTTGGGTCTTTTGGATGATTATTGTAGGCATAAGTAGGGTTGGCTGAATAAATATGAAATATAGACGAGGTAAGGGTTTTAGTGTTATGTATCAGCCCGCGTCCTGTAGGGGCGAAGCATTCGGGCATAACCTATCGGTGAAACCGTAGATTTTCTATCCGAATACTTCGCCCGTACTTTTTCAGCAAGCCCTAAGTAAGTGATTATAATTAAATTAAAAATTGATTGTAGGGTTGATTCATGAATCAACCCTACCTTGATAAGGGGGTTTTGATCCCCCCTGCCCCCCTTGATAAGGGGGGTGACGATAGGTGGGGGTATCTGAAAGTTTTTAATACCTACCGACTTAGTTATGAAAATGGAAGAAACTCTTGATGGGAAAAATATTAAAATAGGGCGAGAGAATCGGGAATTTCTATTGCTAAAGCTAATACTTCTTTTTCTCCTTTTCCTAAATCAGTGACAGGGAATCAGTCAAGTAAGTTAGTCTGATAGAGGTATTGAATCGGTGATGTATCGGCAATGACGTTAGGCATTAGCCAGATCCTCGATTAATTCTGCTTCCTTGAGTCGGAAGGTATCAACTCCATAGTCTGCAAGTTTAGAGAGAAAAACAACTCGCGGAATACCTGCTAAGTTGGCAGCAGTGCCAGAGGAAAGTTTTCCCAATTCATAAAGTTTAATGGCAGCAAGAAGAGAGATTTCCTGTCCTAGTTGTTCTGGGGTGAGATGTAAAGCGAGAGCGGTTTCATCGGGTAGGGAAAGAGTGATTTGGTACATGATGAATCCTAGGATTAATTGATTGTAGGGTTGATTGTAGGGTTGATAGGTTTGATTCTAGGTTTGATTGTAGGGTTGATTCTAGGTTTGATTGTAGGGTTGATTCTAGGTTTGATTGTAGGGTTGATTCTAGGTTTGATTGTAGGGTTGATTCTAGGTTTGATTGTAGGGTTGATTCATGAATCAACCCTACCTTGATAAGGGGAAAACCTAAAACCCGTCTTCAATTTAATTATAACCAGCTACTGATCAGCCAACCTCATATAGTACATTTGTTCAAAAAAAATCGAAAAAGAGAAAAAGGGAAAAAAGGAAAAAAAGAGAAAAAGGGTTACAAAGTCCTCCCAGCACCGCACACCACCCGAAAACCGAGGTTGAAGTCGAAGTCGCCGCGGCGGACGAAGTCGTAGCGGAAAGCAGAACGGCAGCCATCTGGATCGTTGTACCAAGAACCGCCCCGCAGAACTTTATTTGCCTGATTTTGCTTTTTTTTGCTCTTTTCTTGGCAAGCACTACCATCCCTAGGTGCGCCTTGATAATTTTCCCGGAAGTCGTCCCGACACCACTCCCAGACATTGCCGTGCATATCATACAAACCAAAACCATTGGGGGGAAATTGCCCCACGGGGGTGGTTTGCTGGCGATATTCTCCTGCTGGTTCCCTAGCAAAGCGTTGCGTAGCATTGTAGTTAGCTAAATTTGAGGTGAGGGTTGCTCCGAAGTGGAAGGGGGTGGTGGTTCCAGCACGACAAGCATACTCCCATTCCGCCTCACTGGGTAGCCGATACTGTTTCTTGGTCATTTTAGAGAGCCTTTGGCAAAATTCTATGGCATCTAACCAAGATACATTTTCAACGGGGTTTGTGCTGCCTTTAAAATATGATGGCTCTGGTTTTAAATCTCGCTCTACTTTTAAATCTTCCCTTTGGGCAATATATAACCATTGAGCTTGGGTAATCGGAGTTTGACTTAGGTAAAAAGGGGCGATTTTTACTAAATGTCTGGGGGATTCTCGTTTGAACCAATCCCTATTGTATTTTTCCCCTAGCCGCGCGATTTCCTCCGCTTCGGTTCCCATCCAAAACTCCCCCGAAGGAATATAGAGCATTTTTAAGCTGGGGGGATTTTCTTCAAAGTAGAAGGCTCTCACGGGTTCTTTAGCGGTAATTTGTCCCGTCTCATCCACAAAGACGGTTTCAGACTTGAACAGGGTTAGGTTAAATTTCTCGGTGATGATTTCTTCTTCTGTGTTATCCAAGACTTCCCTAAACTGGACTGGGATTGTCTCGGCGGTTATTTCTTCGCTTGCCAAAATTTTAAGCTGCTCAGGGGTTAAACGAAGGCGCTGATACAGTTCCCCATCTTCTACGCTGAAATCCTTAAGTCTATCCTTGAGCAGTTGAAACAATATTTCCTCTCCTCCCGTAAGCTCTTTTACCTTAGCTATGGTTACGGTTTTATATTTCCTCAGCCACTTTTCCTCAACCGGTGGGGGTGGAGGTGAATCAACCATAGATTGCAGCTTTTGGCTAATTTCTTGGTACTTTGCTTCCCCTAGCTTTTGGAAAACCTTAGCAGATACCTTGGCAAAGGCGCGGACTAGATTAGCTGCTTCTTTGCCGAGGAGAACTTGGGGATTGGTAAGAATAAGACCAAAAAAGGTGGTGGTACTCAGGTTAAGTTTTTGGGCGATGTATTCCGAGAGGACAAAAATTACTTCTAAGGCGCGGCTATTCCCTAGTTCAGTGAGCAGAAGCTCTCTGTCCTCATCATCCAATTCAAAATCTAGGCTGTTGGGGGGAGTATGAAAGTTAAATTTACCTCCTTTGTCCCACTTCACTGGTTCCCCTCCTAGATAGACTTTGAGAAAACCGCTAAGGATGACTTCTGCTATGTTTAGGGGGTTAGAGGCGCTTAAAAGTTTACTTTGGATAAGACGGATGATGGGAAGATTTACCGGGGCTGCGGCTAATTTTTTCAGTAATTCCCAAGCTAGAGGTGAGGCGGTACTAGCGAATAGTTCTAGAGCTTGCTTCCCAGACATCTCCGGAGAAATAGTTGCGGGTATTTCTCTGTTTTGGGGGGATTTTTCTAGTAGTACCCCCGCACAGGTGGCGTTGCTGTCACCACTGACAACGAGCGCCCAAGCTTTTAAGGATGAAGGGGTTAGGGAGATGGTGGGTAGGGGAAAGTAGGTTTTTTGGATTGTTTCTCTGAGAATATGTTGATTTTCCTCTTCCTTCTCAATTTGTAGCAGCAGGGGGATAGAGGTAAATCTCCAGTTTTGTGAAGGTTTCCGGGGGGTTTGGTTGACTAGGGAGACGAACCAACCTCGACTAAGGGCGGTTCTTTCCCACATTGCTTCCGGGAAGGGAGAAAGCAGGGTGACGATTTGGTGTTTTCCCCAGTCCTGAAGAGCTTGGTTATAGCGTCCTTGATACCAGTCTGGGGAAGTACAATCGCTGTAGAAGAGGATAAGTCTTTCGCCGCGAGGATGGATGAGATCTTTTGGGTGAATTGAGCAAGTATCGTTAGAGTAGGTACGGATGGCTAAATTTTGCCTGTCTTCGTCCCATCCGATGCGGTAGAGTTTGACATCCCGAAAGGCCCCGATTTGTTCTAGCCAATCGCGGATTTCCCCGGCCATTTCTTTCCAAAAGACCATGGAGGCCCATTCTTCAATCAGTAAAACTACCTCTAGGGAACGGACTTTTTTGGCTTGGTAAACGGGTATTAGGGCTAAACTGCCATCTTTCTTGCCGATGCTATACTCGGCCGATTTCTGTACGGTGCTGTTTAGGTTTATTTGTCTTTGGGTGGCTGAGTCTATCTTTTGGATAAGGGGACGCACTGCCCGCCCTAATTTTAGGGTTTCTCGCCAGAATTTGGCACTGGGGAGGCTAATGGGTAGGGTGTCTGCGCCTATCTTCTCAGGCTGTTTTTGTGCTTCTGTCTCGCGTATTAAGGGAACTTCATCGGATGGGGCTGCTGGCTCTTGGGTTTCGTTTTTACTCTCCTGGGGGGGGTTTTTAGCGGGAGGGGTTTCTTCCTTTTCTTCCCTAGGCTCTGTAGGGGTTTGGGGTTTTCCTTCCTCTTCTTGGGTGAGAACATACCACCATAAACTATCAGCTATCTGGTAACTGTCTAGGTCCCATCCCCTGCCCTTGACAAAGGTGATAAATTTATCAATCAGTTCTGGTGTGGGAAGGGTTTGGGTCATGTATTGCCTGTGTCGGTGAGATAGGTAAATAGTAGGTCGGTAAGGGACTTTAATTCTGCACCTGTGGGTTTATTTTCGCCCATGCTCATAAAGACGGCGTTTAAAAGCTGGTCCGTTGCTAGTTCCCCTTTTTCTCGTTTTTTAACATATTCTGCGATCGCTGCTTCTATTTTTTTACTTTCGGGACTGGCCTCTTTATAATCAAAATGGCTTTTTACTATCTTTTTTAGTTCCTCTGGGGTGGGGTCGGGAATTTCTAAGAGCAGACATCTACGTTTAAAGGGTAGGGGAAAATCCCTCTCGCCGTTGCTCGTCATAATCACTATGGGGAACTGTTGGCAGCTTACCTTACCTTGGGGGATGGATTTCCATTCACCGTCATGGGTTTGTACTGGTATTGGTTCGTTTTCGGTATCTTTCGCGAGTCGGGAAAGTTCGGTGATTTCAAATTTTCCCTCTTCAAAAAGGTTTAAGAGGTCGTTGGGTAAGTCGATGTCACTTTTATCTATCTCATCGATAAGCAGTACCCGGGGATAATTTCTCGGACAGAGGGCTGTCCCCAAGGGACCCAAGCGGATATACTGCCCTATGTCTTTTTTTTCTTCTAATTGGTAATCTTGCAAACGTGCGATCGCGTCGTAGTAGTATAATCCCTCTTGTAGGGTGGTGCGGGTATTAATTGGCCAGACTAATACTTCTCCTAAGTCTAATTCGTAGGCGATTGCGTAGGCTAGGGAGGTTTTCCCTGTACCCGGTTTCCCTGTGACTAAAATAGGCCGGCGTAGGTGAATGGCGGCGTTTACGGTTTCGATGGTTTTATCGTTAACTATGAGTTGTTTTCCCCGCTCCTCGGATTTGTTGGTGGCGAAGCTTCGCCAGGGTGGGATTTCTGGCCAGGGAATCTCATCCCTTGAGCGTTTTTGATGATTGCCTTGAAAGATTTTCCATGAACTCATAGTTAGTTAACCTAGGTGCTGAGATGTTAAGTAGTGGAAGGGGGGCATCCGATTAGGGTCTTCTAAAAAGCATAATAGATGATGTCCTAGATGTTCGGGTTCATCTTCTAAATTATCTGGTGATTCTCGCCTCACCTCTTGAACTTTTGTGGACAATTGATTAATTTGAATACCCTGTAAGAGTGTATTAATTTCTGTTCTGTGAATTGCTTCCTGAGCATGACAGCGCGACCCAACGGCTAAAGGTATGCCATATTTTAAGCTTCTTTTAAAGAATTGCTCTAAATCCTCTTGAGTTGAAGCGCAAAGATTGCTCCATAGAGTTGTTTCTTGGCACAAATAGGACTCGCTGTTAGTAACTGTTTGTGTATCTATAGAATTTGTTGTTAATCTCTCCCATCTACTTTTCCAATTTTTATAAACTGGTTGATTCCGATATCTATTCTCCAATCTCATAAGAGAGCGAACATTAACAAAATATACTCTCTTAAGTTGAGTTAGGCTATCAAAGCAATTGTATTCCCAAGATTCAAAGTTAGTATATAGTAGCTTACCATTGGTGAAAAATTCAATATTTAAGTTTGCACCTCCTCGCTCATGACAATCTTCAATAATTTTTGTTAAAATGTTCGTTATATCTTTTTGGGTATAAACATCTTTGCTAACGCTACTATCTACAGGAAGAGGTATATAATTATTTCCTTGACTTTGAGATGTATTTAACTGTAGAAAACACGCAGCAAATTTATATTCAGGGGAAGTATTTGCTTGACTTTTACTCTCCTCTATTTTGATACATAGATAGTTGTTAATATTTTCTCGATTGTCAGGTTCCGGATTAATTGCTGGTATCTCTGCTATCCAAGCATTGTAATCTGTGTCAGTAATATTTAATAGTTTCTTTAACTCCTGTATTGTTTGTTCAATGTATGAGCGAGTGTCGCTATTAATTCTGCTATCTTGAGTAAGTCTAAAAAGTATTCTTAATAAATCTTTATCATCTGGAAGATTTATGATTTTATCGATGATTTCTTCAAAATTAGCATTGTCATTATCTGGCAAGTACGACTTTATGATCCGATTCAGTTCTGATTGTTGTTGTCCAGACAAGTTATTTTTAAGCTCTGTAAATATATTAATTTTTGTCTTATTTTCTTTAAGTTTATCCTGTAAAAAAGTCCCATTATCACTTATTTTTCTATTATACTCTTCAACCAATGAGATGACATTGGCCTTGTTAACTTTTTCTATATCTCTTTCTAATCCCTTGTTAAATGCCTGGGCAAGTAATGGAAAAAAAGTTTGAGATGCGTGCGTTTTCAGCGTCACCTCGGAGTAGTCGTACTTTCTTGCTATGTGTTCATAAGTCCAACCCTGTGCGAACCCTTCGATTAAACATTTTTGAATAGATGTAATACCATTAGGCTCTATCAATTGAATCACTTTTTCCACACAGCTTAAAAACAGTTCTTTGCCTAAAGAACTTGGAATTTCTGGCTTAGATTTTCTATCTCCCATTTGTACTTGTGGTTCTCCTTTTAAGAATACAATTCACAAAATGCTACTTTTAGCTACTTAATGATACTTTGGCAAATTGACTACTAAATGCTACAAAAACTACCTCGACAATTAAAAGGGCTAGAAATAAGCTAAAAGTGTAGTCTAATTCAGAGCTTATGTACATCTCAAACTACCAGATTAAATCACTAACCCAGAGGCTAAAAAATCTCTTGGGGTATGTACCCAAAGAAGCTTGGGTAATTAATCTCGCCATCGAGATAGAAATCTCTCCAAAGCCGTTTTTTAGTGATGGGCAATTGGTTCAGCACTATCGAAAAATTGAACGGCTGCATAGCTAGTAAAACCGCCTGAATTTGGTTATTTAACCATTTTCAGGACAGTACAACTTATTTTCTACTGCCATGATACTGAAAAAACCCACCCCAACACAAGCATCGGCTTTAAGGGATAATCCACGCCTAGGGATGCTCCAACTCAGCGATAATCGTCTCGTACAAGCTTTCTTTGACTGGCTAACAGGCTACTACCTTACCCCCCCTCTCTGGAAAAGCACGCCCTCCTTAGAATTACTCTATGGCATACTCCAGTATATAGGAGGATTAGCGATCGCTCTTAGCCACTGGCAATTAATACCCCTAGGATGGCTGCTATCCGTAGCTGGAGCGGCTCAATTGCAGGAAATAGCCCACTTTTGCGCCCATAATGCTTTTTTCCCTCAATATCCCACTTATAACCATCTTTTAGGTTGTTTACTCACCTTAATTACCTGGAAAAAGCCCTTTCCATTGTTCAAAAAAGATCACCTATTAATTCACCACCCGCCGAAAAACCTAGCTACCATGAATGACAAGGGGAATACCCCCTACCTAGTAGAAGAGTTAGGTTTTGAATTTTGCCAAGAAGAGGCCTTCTATTGGCAAAATTTGGGCAAGTTATTACTCTCTCCCAAGTTTTACGGAGAAACCTTCCTTGCTCGTCTGACTAATCTCCTTAAAGCCCCCATTAACTACCAAATAGCTACCCTGATTGTGCTTTTCTTGGCCTCTGTTTGTGCGGGTTTAACCCATTCTTGTTTAATCTGCTTACTCTGGGCAGTATTTACCCAACTCGGAACCTATGCAGCCGCACTCTTGCAACAGCTACCGGAGCATAATTGGGCCTATGAAGCCGATGAGAATGAGGGAGCTAAATCTCAGGTAATTGGTAAATCTTTTGCCCTATATTTGGGTGCTTATCCTCCGCACTCGGACCACTGGTTAGAGTGGTTAAAATGGTACATAGAATTAGTAGGAGCAGTCTTTATTCGGCTGACCATCCTTCCAGTTAGCCTAGGGGCGCACTGTGTTCACCATGCTACACCAAACGATCACAACTGGGCTAATCAACTATACACCCTAAGAGCTTTTCAGACTGGCTCGGTGAAAGGATGGCAGCGTTATCAATTCCTTGAGGTTTGGGGATACCGAAACGCCTTAAACTACGTCTTTGTCGGTTTTAGTTTAAGGGGAAAAAGCTAAATTAAACTCGGTGTGCAACTATATTTTTAGTCTTGATTTACAACAAGGCTTTCAGAAATCAGCAGAGATAAAGTATCCTCTGGAACCCTGATTCTGTCGTTTTTAGTTGCACATCGCGTTAAATTAACCTAATTCGGGCTTGCTGAATAAAGCTAAAAACCTTGTTGGATAAGACTTTTAGACCTTTTGTCAATCAAAAAGTACCGGATATGGGAGTGATCGGGGGGAAATTTAGGCACTTTTTCCCTGAAAATTAGGTAATTGACCGCCTGAAAATGGGTAAAACCCTACACCCTACACCCTACACCCCACACCCTGCCCCCACCAACAAACTTTTTCAACAGACCCTAATTCTATACTCTCTCGCAAGAGTACAAGAGCGACTATCTCAACAATCGGTTATTTTTCGTGCTGTTCGTAAGCTGAGACGATTTTTTGTACTAAGGGATGACGCACCACATCGGCCCGGGATAGGTAACAAAAAGCGATCCCTTCTACTGATTTTAGGATTTTTTGAGCGGCAATTAACCCCGATTCTTGCTGTTGCGGTAAATCGGTTTGGGTGACATCTCCAGTTACTACCATGCGCGAACCGAATCCCAAGCGAGTTAAGACCATTTTTAACTGTGCTGGGGTGGTATTTTGGGCCTCATCAACGATAACAAAAGCATTAGCTAGGGTTCGTCCCCGCATATAAGCTAAGGGAGCGATTTCGATTTTACCCCGTTCCATCAGGTCGGGAATTTTGGCCGCTTCGATAAATTCGTATAAAGCATCGTAGAGGGGACGCAAAAAAGGATCGACTTTTTGCTGTAAATCCCCCGGGAGAAAGCCTAATTTTTCCCCCGCTTCCACGGCCGGCCGGGTGAGGATAATCCGTTCTACTTTATCTTCTAATAAAGCTTGTACGGCTAAAACGGCGGCTAAAAAGGTTTTCCCCGTGCCAGCAGGTCCAATACAAAAGGTGATATCGTGACTTTGAATCGCTTGGATATATTGACGCTGACGGAAGGTTTTTGCCCGAATTAGCTCCCCGCGACGGGTACGAGCGAGAATATCCTGCTGTAGTTCTTTATACTCGCTAGAACGCCCCGTATCGAGGGCATGGATAGCGGTCATAATATCGGCTTCGGCGATTAACTTGGCCTCTTGCCATAAAATACTTAAGGAGCGCACAATCGCTGTGGCACGCTCCACCGGGGTCGGTTGCCCCGCAATCCGCAATTCCAGGCCTCTGAGGACTAAATTCGCCCCAGTTTGCCTGGCTATCAATTTGAGGTTAGCTTCTTGATGACCCGCTAAAGCGATCGCACTTTCTGAACTGGGGAATTGAATCGTTTGCCAAGTTTCCGTCATGCTTGGGGCTAAATTATCCTTTGGCTAGTTCTACCACTTTAGCAAAAGCGACGGGATCGAGGACGGCTAATTGGGCTAACATTTTCCGATTGAGGAGGATATTAGCTTTCTTTAATTGTCCGGTCAGTTGGCTGTAACTGATGCCCTGTTGACGAGCAGCGGCGTTAATGCGGGTAATCCAAAGACGACGAAAATCGCGTTTCCGTTTGCGACGGTCTCTATAGGCATTCCGCAAGGCCTTCATTACCTGTTGGTTAGCGGTACGGAATAAGCGCGAGTGAGAACCGCGAAAACCTTTGGCTAATTTGAGAACTTTTTTGCGTCGCTTGCGGGCGACATTCCCCCGTTTTACTCTAGACATGATGATCCTTTAGACGATTTTTCTGGAAAATTTACAAATAGGGCAACATTAAGCGCACTTCCTTCTCGTCGCGCTCGTGTACCAGGGTAATCTGGGACAAACGACGGCGCTTGCGTTCGGCACTTTTATGATCGAGTAGATGATTTTTGAAGGCTTTGCGACGTTTGATTTTTTTGCCGCTTCCCGTGGCCTCGAATCGTTTGGCCGCCGCCTTTCGCGTTTTTAGCTTGGGCATAAACTCCCTTTTATTAAATCGACACAATCACTAATACTATCACAAATAGAGGACTTTGGGCAAGGAGTGGCCAAAAGATTGCTGCGCTTATCCCCACTTTGCCAAGGTCTGTGGGTGGGAATTAAATCAATCGGGAATTTTCCCCTTCCTCTCGATCGAATCGCTAAGATCCGGATAAAGTCTTGCGTTAACACGCATCTGGAGAAGTTATGGCTAAAACCCTACTAGAACAATTACGCCAATTTACAGTGGTTGTTGCCGATACCGGCGATATCCAAGCGATCGAAGCTTTTACACCCCAGGATACCACCACTAACCCCTCCCTGATTACGGCCGCGGCCCAAATGCCCCCATATCGGCCGATTGTCGATCAAACCCTGCAAGCGGCCAGAAAAGAATTGGGAAAGCAGGCCACCCCGGAAGATGTGGCCAAATTAGCTTTTGATCGCCTAGCGATCGGTTTTGGTCTGCAAATCCTGCAAATCGTCCCCGGCCGCGTCTCCACCGAAGTAGATGCTCGTCTTTCCTACGATACCCAAGCTACCATCGACAAGGCCCGTTATCTCATTTCCCAGTATGAACAAGCGGGTATCTCTAGAGAAAGAGTCTTAATTAAAATTGCCTCGACTTGGGAAGGGATTAAAGCCGCAGAAGTCCTCGAAAAAGAGGGAATTCACTGTAATTTAACCCTATTATTCGGGTTCCATCAGGCGATCGCCTGTGCGGAGGCGGGAGTAACCTTAATTTCTCCCTTTGTCGGTCGGATTCTCGATTGGTATAAAAAAGAAACTGGTAAAGACTACGTTGGCGCTGAAGATCCCGGGGTCCAATCCGTTACCCAGATCTATAACTACTATAAAAAGTTTGGCTATAAAACCGAAGTTATGGGGGCAAGTTTCCGCAATATCGGCGAAATTTGCGAGTTAGCTGGTTGTGATCTTTTAACCATTTCTCCGAAACTGCTCGAACAATTGCAAGAGACAGAAGCCGATTTACCCCGTAAGCTCGATCCAGCACAGGCCGCAACCCTTGATATTGTCAAAATTGCCATGGATCAAGCGACTTTTGAGAAAATGCACGCCGAAGATGCCATGGCTTCCGAAAAACTAACGGAAGGTATTCAAGGTTTTACCAAAGCTTTAGAATTATTAGAACAATTGCTGATTCAACGTTTAACCCAGTTGGAAGGTCAGTCAACCCTAGAACACGCCGCCGAAGATATTTTTCGAGTCTATGATCATGATGGGGATGGTTTCATCACCCGGGAAGAATGGGCGGGAACCGATGCGGTATTTGATGCGATCGATATTAACCATGATGGCAGAATTTCTCCCGATGAGATCGCTGTCGGTTTGGGTGCGGCTTTTCGTTTAGTGGAAGCTTGACTCTCCCCCGCTAAACCGCTCGCGCGGTTTAGCGAGGGATTCTTGGTTCATAGGCTCTTGACTAGATCAAACAGGTTTAACTGAACGACCCCCAACCGACCGCCTCCGCAAGCGTTTTCTAACACGGTCAGTCCGACCGCATTTTTTCCTCGGTTCCCGATTACCTTTGCTGATGCCGTATCTCTTGGTTCGATGTTACCGCAAGAATTACATTGGTGAACTCTTTCCGATAACTCTTTTTTACCAGTAATTGCGCCACAATTCGGACACTCTTGCGAAGTTCCGTTTTTATCGACTTTAAGATAATATTTTCCCCGTTTCCAAGCGACAAACGGTAGTATCTCGTTAATAAAACTACCGATACCCGAATCTAGAGATTGTTTTCTAACGATCCCTCTAGACCAGGAAACGAAGTTAATATCTTCAACGAAGATATTATCGGCATATCACAAAGATAATGAGCTAGTTTAAAGTGCCAATCTCTACGGGTATTAGACACTTTTTCGTGTAATCTTGCTATCTTCTCCTGAAGTTTTAACCAATTGCTAGAGCCTTTATTTTTCCGTTTCAAGCGTCTTTGTAGCAATTTAAGCTTACTCTGTACTTTCAACAAAAATCGAGGGGCTTTGATTAAATCTCCCCGTGAAGTAGCGACAAAACTTTCAATTCCCGCGTCAATTCCTAAACAGGTCTTCCCAACTGTCATATCGGGAACTAATTCCGTAGATTGGAAGGAAACCGAAACGTAAAATCCCGACGCTTTTTGGATAATTCGAGCTTGTTTAGGCTCGAACCAGGGCGGGTACTTTCTGGATTTCCTAATCCGAATTTTTCCCAATTGTGGAAAATTTAAGTATTCGTCACCTAAGAAGTTTATTGTAGGGGGTCTAAGTGGGTTTTAGCCTAACTGCCCAATCAAACAACAATCTTAAGCTTTATCTCCTCAGTCCTCAACAGTGATACAATTGCCGTCATAGCTAGGGGTGTCTGAGGCAATCAGGCTGAGAAAGACCCTTAGAACCTGAGACTGGGTAATTCCAGCGTAGGGAAGCTGTTTACAGAGGAAATAAAATTATGAGACAAGAATGGGTTGCCCCCCGGCGCGGACAAGCAAATGTATCGCAAATGCACTACGCCCGTCAGGGGATAATTACCGAAGAGATGGCTTATGTGGCAAAACGGGAAAATCTCTCTCCCGAATTGATTCGCAGCGAAATCGCCCGAGGAAGACTGATTATTCCCGCTAATATCAATCACCTCAACCTCGAACCTATGGCGATCGGTATTGCTTCTAAGTGTAAAGTTAATGCTAATATCGGGGCTTCCCCTAACTCCTCGAATATTAACGAAGAACTGGAAAAATTACACCTAGCGGTCAAATACGGCGCAGATACGGTGATGGATCTCTCCACCGGTGGCGGTAATTTGGACGAAATTCGCACTGCGATTATCAATGCTTCTCCTGTCCCCATCGGTACTGTACCCATCTATCAAGCGGTGGAAAGCGTTCACGGCAATATTGAAAAACTCACCCCCGAAGATTTCCTCCATATTATCGAAAAACACGCCCAGCAAGGGGTAGATTACATGACGATTCACGCGGGAATCCTCATCGAACACCTGCCTTTAGTCAAAACCCGTCTGACCGGGATTGTCTCCAGGGGTGGTGGTATTATTGCTAAGTGGATGCTGCACCACCACAAGCAAAATCCTCTCTACACCCATTTCGATGAAATTATCGAGATTTTCCAGCGTTATGACGTTTCTTTTAGTCTCGGTGACTCCCTGCGTCCTGGTTGTACCCACGATGCTTCCGATGCGGCCCAATTAGCGGAATTGAAAACCCTCGGCCAACTGACGCGCCGCGCTTGGGAACACGATGTACAGGTGATGGTGGAAGGGCCTGGCCATGTTCCCATGGATCAAATTGAATTTAATGTGAAAAAACAAATGGAGGAGTGTAGCGAAGCACCTTTCTATGTTCTTGGTCCCCTTGTCACCGATATTGCTCCAGGGTACGATCATATCACTTCGGCGATCGGGGCGGCTCTGGCGGGTTGGTACGGGACGGCGATGTTATGTTATGTCACCCCGAAAGAACATCTCGGTTTACCCAACGCTGAAGATGTGCGAAATGGCTTAATTGCCTACAAAATAGCGGCTCATGCGGCAGATATCGCCCGTCATCGCCCTGGAGCGCGCGATCGTGACGATGAACTCTCCATTGCTCGTTATAATTTCGATTGGAATCGTCAATTTCAGTTATCCTTGGATCCCGATCGCGCTAAGGAATACCACGATGAGACTTTACCCGCAGATATCTATAAGACGGCGGAGTTTTGTTCGATGTGTGGACCGAAATTCTGTCCCATGCAAACTAAAGTCGATGCCGATGCGATTACGGAATTAGAGAAGTTTCTCGCTAGTCAGAATCAAGACAATTTAACCCCGGTTTAAAGGGGAGTTATGGGAAGGGCTGCTTGATTTCAGCCCTATTCCTAGGATAAAGGTCAAAATTCGGGGAATAGCCGCCGATTTTTTGACTAATTGACCCGTTTTTCTAGATATTGACCGATCATCAATTCTTGACCGGCGCGAGAGATAATAGTTTGTCGGGTGCGATATTGTTGACCGATGAGTTTAATTTCTTCTTCAAAGACAGAACCGGCGTATTCTGTTCTCAGACAGAGAGTAGAGGGGTTAGGAAAGGTATAAATGGCACTAACGGGTTTATCCGTCGCAAATCCCCGATCGCGATAGAGAATATTATCTAAAATACCGAATATAGTCGAACCGTTGGAGGGTTTTTTACTCTGGGGACGCAGATAATTACTTTGCCAAGTGACTTCCGTACCACCTAATAAAGCTGTATCTTCCAGATTATGTAAACGGGCAAGTTGAATTAATGGTTCGCTGCCTTGGGGTAAATATTTAATCTCGATGGCGCTGATAACTTCTTGGGGTTCCGTTTCTTGGGTGAGGGTGTAATAACGTCTCTGGGATTGCCAGCGTCCTTCTGTCTGCTTAAAAAAGGCTAAAGCCGAGGTTTCCAGCGATAATTGGGCGGTTTGAATTAATGTCATAGAAATAAAACCTTTCCTGTTTTTTGGGAGAGCAGATTTGTTATCCTTTGTCAAGAGTTTGCCAGAGAACTGTTACACATCTTAATACAATTATAACCCTGCATGGAAATTAAGTGGTAGGGGTGTTGAGGGAGATAATTGGGAAAAAGTCGCACAGATACAGCATTTACAGGGAAAAAACGGGATAAAATTGCTAAAACCTGCGAGCTTATCCTAGTTACTTCCATTTACCCCTATCTATCGATTAATTCTGTCAAATTGGCTACAGAGAGGCCGAGGTTCTTCCCCCAACCCCTTTTTTACCTTTTAAGTACCTAAGCAAAATTAATTACACATCTAAGCCGTCAGCTTTTTGCTGTGATCAGTAAACAGTGAACTGAAAACTCAAATCCGATCCCTGATAGCTGTCTCCTGTCTCCTGACTCGGAGACTCCTGACTCCTGACCCCACCAACAAACTTTTTGCCGCAAACCCTACTTACTTTTCACCCGATCTGCCCGGTCTTGGTATTGTTAAAAATATAGAACCTCCGAACAAGGTCTCAACTCTGTGCAGTTAAAACAAGTCATCATTGCCCATAAGGCCAATCATCCCCAAAGTAAAGCATGGGCGGAAAAATGCGCTAAACAGTTAGAAGCCCGTCAGTGTAAAGTTTTAATGGGACCCAGTGGCTTTAAAGATAATCCCTATCCGGTATTTTTAGCCTCAGCATCGGGAAAAATCGACCTCGCCATCGTTTTGGGGGGAGATGGAACCATTTTAGCCGCTGCTCGCTATTTAGCTCAGGAAGACATTCCGATTTTAGCGGTGAATGTCGGCGGCCATCTGGGGTTTTTAACGGAACCTTTGGAGATTTTCCAAGATACGGAGACGGTCTGGGAGCGTTTACAATCCGATCACTATGCGGTACAACAACGGATGATGTTAAAGGCCAGAATCTATGAAGGGGATAAAAGAAATCCGCAGCCAGTGAGCGAGGCATTTTATGCCCTGAATGAGATGTGTGTGAAACCCGCTAGTATCGATAGGATGCCCACCTCGATCCTCGAAATCGAAGTGGACGGGGAAATAGTAGATCAGTACCAAGGCGACGGCCTATTAGTGGCCACTCCCACGGGATCCACCTGTTACACCGCTTCCGCTAATGGCCCGATTATACACCCCGGCATGGAAGCGATCGCTGTCACCCCGATTTGTCCCTTGAGTCTCTCCAGTCGGCCGATTGTCATTCCCCCGGCATCTCTGGTCAGTATTTGGCCCCTGGGAGACTACGAATTAAACACTAAACTCTGGATGGATGGTGCTTTAGCCACTTCCATTTGGCCTGGGCAATGGGTGGGAGTTACCAAAGCTGAAAAATTCGCCCAATTTATTATCCTGCGGGAAAGCTATTCTTTTTATCAGACTCTACAGGAAAAATTACAATGGGCCGGGGCGAGAATTCATTATGATGGCAATCGTCATAATTAGGAATGGCTCAAGAGCTTCTGGGAGTGGTGTCTGGGGGATGATTGAGTATATCTTCTAAAATTGGTCATTACCTCCGATTTTATCAGTCAATCCCAGCTTTTGCGGGTAGAACCCCCCAAACCCAGAAGCGCATTTACTGATTGTCGGTATTTCTGCAAGAGAGGGTCAAAAGTTGTCAAAATATTTGACAAAGTTGCCCCTTTGTGGTAAGAAATTGGGTTATTCTTGTCCCGTAAATTTTAAATTTCATCCCATCCAGTTAAGCCAGAAGACATAACATAACTGGTCACGGTTGCTTCAAAAAAGTTCGCTTTGGTGTGGCCTTCTTTTTTGGTATCGGAGAAGCGTTCCAGATGGTTATAGGGACTTTTGTTATACTTTTCTTCCCTGTATAAAGGCTCAAGTCCGATCGCTTTCAGTCGAATATTAGCGAGGTATTTGGTGTACTGTTCGGTACTGTATTCGGTAATACCTAAAATGTCGTTGCCAACAATGTGATTTGTCCAGCGACATTCGTGTTTAACCGCATTATCGAACATCTCATAAATCTGTTCAACGGAATGGGAAAAAGTTGCCATGGCTTCGGGAATAAGTTTCTGATACAAACGGACGTGACTTAATTCGTCCCGGTTGATCATTTTGAAAACGTCAGCGCTACCAGACATTAGCTGTCGAGAAGCGAGATTATAGAAAAAGATAAAGCCGTTATAAAAATACAAACTCTCCAGTAAATAGTCGGCAAGAAGAGCGATAAAATAGCTTTCAGTAGTTTGTTTGTCGATGTATTGCTGGTAGAGACTAGCGATAAATTGACAGCGATCTTTGAGAACTTTATCGGTGCGCCAAAAGTCATAAACTTCACCTCTGCGATCCGAGGGAATAATCGTTTCAATTAAGTATTGATAACTTTGATTGTGCATGGCTTCTTGAGAAATTTGTTCCGCCATACAAAGACTAATTTCTGGCGCAGTGACGCTACCTTTGAGGTGGGGAATATTACAGGTTTGCACGGAATCAAGAAAAGTTAGATAGGACAAAATACCATCATAAGCATATCTTTCTTCGTCGGTAAGATGCCCGTATTCAGTCACGTCTTGAGTGATATCTAAGCGTTGCGGGATCCAGAAATTTTCCCGCATTTGTTGATATAAACCCACCGCCCAGGTGTAGCGGACATCGTTTAACTGCATCAGGTTGGTGGTGTTACCAAACCAGATCGAACGGTTTTCGATCGCATCATCTCCCTCTGGATTGAAGATCGGGGAAATGGGCATCGAATGGCAAGAATTAACTAAATGTAAGGACATGATTACTTGGATATTATGGCACTTTTAGGTTATAAGAGATTTTCGGTAAAAAGTCAAATGTTTTGATTTTGATTAGGAATAAATTCAAAATCTAGGGCTTCTGCCAAAGTCAATGGGCAATCCTTCGGGAATTTCTCTAGGTTTATCCCTGTTTCAATAGCGGCTTTTTGTCTGGCTTTATTATAGCATTTTTTTAAATTATCTTCTGTTAAAAAACTCTTAAGACTAGGGCTATTTTCTAAATCTTCTTCGATTCTCTCGCGATGCTCAAAAAGGGTTAATGCCGAGCTTCTGGTTTGTTTTTCTGGCTCTTGTAAGTATTTTAGTAAATGCCATAAAATCACAGTTAGATTGCTTTTTAATGCTTTCTGTTGCCTGATAGACATAGATTTTATTTCGTCAATTAAATTCTCTAAATCTAAATCATAAAATTGATGATTTTCTAGTAAAGATATGGTTTTCTCTAGCCAGAGATAGTAGTCTTTTTCGTATAAGTTCTTTTCCATAATTATCCCCATTATTTTGATATTTCAGGAAACCAATCCTCATTTAAAGCCTGTTCTATAGAGCAAATTGGAGCTAAACTGACCAAATTTTCAGCCATTCCAGATAAT
>NZ_JADBUE010000012.1:0-6387 GCF_020245805.1 Microcystis sp. M179S2
AAACCCTATCTGCGTAAGGAATTCAGGATTTTGTGTCCAGTAGTCCATTAGTATTATATTGCTTTAACTCAGGCTCTGTAAGACTTTTAGCCATAGCTAGTATGTTTATACGGGGGAAGTTCAGATATAAAGCAATTTGTGGCAACCAAGAAACAAGTGGTTTGACTCCAGGTCAAGCACTGGATCTTATGGAAACAAGTTTAATTGCTGAAGGTGAAAATATGGGTGAGACATTAGTGATTTTACAGCGTTTCCGTCCTGATAATTTATTCAGCAAACAGCAACAAGAACGTTTACAAGAACTGATGGAAGAATTTCATCAATCTCTAGCTTCTGAGACTGATTTTTCTGCGATAAAACAGCAAGAATTAACAGCTTTAATTGAGGAAGAATTACAAGCAAGTATTCAAAGAGGGAAAAGAATTATCAAACAGATTCAAGATAATGATTAATTTATAATCAAGAGCAAAAGGTAACAAGCATCTCTTTTCAAGGGAACAAAAATTAAAATTTTTCTGATTTCAACTGATTTAAAGCTATCGACTTCAGGTAGTAATTACTGACAACTTATGACTGATAACTGAAATGACCCATCCCCAATATACTCTCGTTGCGAAAAGGGCAAAACATAGATGTGAATATTGTCATGCACCAGAGATTATTTTTAATCTTGCTTTTGAAGTAGATCACATTGTTCCCCTCTCTAAAAAAGGGGAAGATAAACCATAAAATTTAGCTCTATCATGTCGTATTTGCAATCTTCATAAATTAGCTCGTATTGAGGGAATTGATCCAGTGACAGAAAAAGTATTTCGCTTATTTAATCCTCGTATAGACAAATGGGAAGAACATTTTCTTGTCGATAATAAAACTTTTGAAATCGCAGGAAAAACGCCAATAGGTAGAGTAACAGTAGAAGTATTAAGCATCAACTCTACTTTACAAATTAGTGCCAGAAAAATATGGTATATTCTAGGTGTTTTCCCTTGAAAAGTTAAGCTAAATAAACCAGAAAAAATATGATAAAACCACTTTTAAAAGTAGCACAGATACAAACTTAAAACAACCCTCTCATTACTTTTTGCTCGGTTTCCTCCTTAATCTTGAGAATCGCAATATCAACTGATTCTTGTAGATAATCGAGATTTGCTTGAGTTAGCGTGTAGTGGACTGTTTCAGCTAAAATAGGGCAATAGATTTCGGCTTAAAGTCTTAGATTATAGAATTTATAGCATTTTTCTAATACACCAAATTAGCTGAAACAGTCCACTACGGCTAGTATGGTGTATCAGTATACCATCGTCCTGCTTCTTCTCTTTTGTTTTGTTCGCTCATCAGTTCTATTATTCTTAGTTCGTCATCTTTTCTACGTTTTTCATTTGCTTTTCTTCTTTCTTCTTCATTCTCTTTTATACGCTGTTCAGCCACTTGTTTAAACTGAGGAAATATAGTTGCAAGTTTTTTAAGTTACCCCTGTCGATACTGATCTGATGAAACAAGTTGAGAAACATACTTATCAAATACATCTTTAAACTCAGGCAAAGTAGCAACAAACTCTTTTAACCTGTCTATTGTATTATCACCAAAACCGAGACTTTCAGGCTTCGTGGAAATCCACCGACCAATCACAAACCGAAAATCTGGGTACTTATCTAGTAGCATCCTAACATCGGCAATAGATAAACCTCCGTCAACCATCTGTAACCATTGCTGGCGAACAGAATTCCGTTGAACAGGATCAGTAATGTGGTCAAAACAGTCATCGTAGTATCCTGACATATTTTTTTCTCCGAATCACTCATAATCTCATCTTAAGCGTTCAGGGGGTGGTTATCAAGTAGCCAGTGGTATTGATTCTGTGGAAGGACTCTCTTGGGGTAGTATAAATGTAGAGGGAGAAACATTACCTCTCCAGACGCGAATCGCTGAGGGTCATCAATTCCCAGATTAGATTCCAAGGTAGCAAGCCCTAGCTTGAAAAATTCGCTAAAATATATATAATTAACTTGATCAGATTATTTATAAAGTCTGTTTAACAGCTAAAGTTAATAAAGTTGATTTTGAAGCTGATGACCAAAGAGCTACTCATACAAATCAATCGAGAAGGAAACCTCGAACTTCCTCCTGAAGTTCAAACCCGCCTCAACCCAGGAGATAAATACATGATTTCCCTGACGGAAGACTCCATCATTCTCAAAAAAGTTCATCAAGATAAAGTCAATCTAGAGCAATTCTTTGAGCGACTAGAAGCAATGGAACCAGACCCCAATCAACCGACTATGGCTGAGATTAGCCAGATGATTAAAGAAGCTCGCCAAATTAGACGCGCCAACTCATGAAAGTTGTTGTAGATGTCAATGTTTGGATTTCAGGATTGTTGTGGGGAGGAGTTCCGGGTAAAATCCTTAAATTAGCTAAAAATCAAAGAATTACAATCTTTGCCTCCCAAAAGATCTTAGCTGATATAGAAGATACATTAGAACGACCCAAACTCCAATCTCGAAAACAATATTGTGGATATACAACTGCATACCTGATGACTATCGTTCAAGAACTTATACAACCTTGTGTTGACAGACTACTAGAAGTTCCTCCACTTAGAGATGCAGATGATGCTGTTATTTTAGCGAGCGCTATAGTTATTCAAGCAGAAGTTATTATTACAGGAGATTTAGATTTACTAACATTACATGACTTTGAAAATATCCCCATCATTACTCCCCAAGAATTTCTTAGTCGCTACTTTCATGAGTAGAGAAGAGGAGTAAGGTAATTAATTGACGATTTACACCAGGAGAAAAGATAAGTTTGACCGACAATAATTGCTATGATTACTGTAGGATTTAAAAAAAAGCGATCGCTCTTACTACTTTCTAATTACTTTAGATAGTAGTAGCCTAGTGCTTTTTAGACAAAAAAAGCCTATTCTGTATATTCCCAAAAAAGCAGCCTATGAATTAAGTAGGGGTTGCTGAATAAATCTAAAAACCTTGTTGGATAATATTTTTAGGCTTTTTTAGCCCAAAAACCTTTTTTAGCAGGATTTACACCGATATTCAGCCAACCCTAAGTAGAATTTAAAATCATCCCCAGTGAGGAACTAGCCATGAAATCCTTTGCCCTTCTTACCACCGTTAGCCTAATCAGCCTTTCCACCCTCGCGACTGTTCGCCCCGTCATGGCGCTAGAGGGCCGACAACCAGCCGAAACCCGGATCGCTCAAGGGAACAATCAAGACGCGATCGACCACTATAACCGGGGAGTTGGCTACATCCAACAGAAAAAATACGATCTCGCCCTCGCTGAATTCACCAAAGCGCTCAACATTAATCCCCGATACGCCGAGGCTTACCTCAATCGCGGGTTTCTTTACGAACAACAGGAGAAACCCGACCTCGCCCTGTCCGATTACAATCAGGCGCTCAACATTAATCCCCGATTAGCCGAAGCTTACAACAATCGCGGGTTTCTTTACGCCGTACAGGGAAAACCAGACCTCGCCCTGTCCGATTTCAATCAGGCGATCAACATTAATCCCCGATTAGCTCTGGCTTACAGCAATCGCGGGCTTCTTTACGCCGGACAGGGGAAACCAGACCTCGCCCTCGCTGAATTCAACAAAGCGCTCAACATTAATCCCCGATTGGCCGAAGCTTACAACGGTCGCGGGCTTCTTTACTACGAACAGGGGAAACCCGACCTCGCCCTGTCCGATTACAATCAGGCGCTCAACATTAATCCCCGATTAGCCGAAGCTTACAACAATCGCGGGACTCTTTACTACGATCAGGGGAAACCCGACCGCGCCCTGTCCGATTACAATCAGGCGCTCAACATTAATCCCCGATTAGCCCTGGCTTACAACAATCGGGGGCTTCTTTACTACGGACAGGGGAAATCCGACCTCGCCCTGTCCGATTACAATCAGGCGCTCAACATTAATCCCCGATTAGCCGAAGCTTACAACAATCGCGGGACTCTTTACAACGATCAGGGGAAATCCGACCTCGCCCTGTCCGATTACAATCAGGCGCTCAACATTAATCCCCGATTAGCCGTGGCTTACAACAATCGGGGGCTTCTTTACTACGGACAGGGGAAATCCGACCTCGCCCTGTCCGATTACAATCAGGCGCTCAACATTAATCCCCGATTAGCCGAAGCTTACAACAATCGGGGGTTTCTTTACAACGATCAGGGGAAATCCGACCTCGCCCTGTCCGATTACAATCAGGCGCTCAACATTAATCCCCAATTGGCCCTGGCTTACGCCAATCGGGGGGTTCTTTATTACTCTCGACAAGAAACGGAAAAAGCGATCAGAGATTTCCGACAAGCCGCCGAACTGTTCCGCCAGCAAGGAAACGCGGCGGCCTATGAAGCGGTTATGGAAGCCCTACGGCAATTAGGTGCGGTCTAGTTCTTTTTCTTGGGTTGAGCGAATCAATAGGTTAAAGAAAACCTCTCATACCATTTTTCTTTATTCTTGGCAGGTATCTTACCCCCCCCTTGCCCCCCGACATCGGGGGGGTGGGAGGTTGGGGGGTGGGGGGTTAGGGGTGAGGGCGATTAACCATCTCTGCCATTACTTATGAAAAATGGTATCAATTCTAAGGGAAAGCGAAACCCAACACCCAACACCTAAATCTGTCTGAATGAGCGATCGCTTCTGATGACCTTTTGTTGGGTTTCCTTGGGTCAATCCAACCGACGATAATTGTTATCAGTATTTAGTTTTTTCTAGTCTAGTCTGTTAATTGTTCATTAAAAACCTTCGCGATGGATGTTATTTTATGACCCTAAAACAACTCATACAAGACAAACGAGAGGATATCCTAAAAATTGCCACCAAACATGGTGCTTTTAATGTGCGTGTATTTGGTTCCGTTGCTAGAGGTGAGGAAACTGAAAATAGTGATATTGATTTTTTAATTGATTATGATTTAGCTAAAACATCCCCTTGGTTTCCCGGTGGATTATTAGTTGATTTAGAGGATCTCTTAGGGTGTAAAGTGGATGTAGTAACTGAAAAAAGCCTTCATCATCTAATTAAACAGCGAATCTTAAAGGAGGCAATTAAGTTATGAATGAAGATCAAGTTTATCTTGGATATATTTTAGACTGTATTGATAAAATTAAGGAGTATTCCTAAGGAGGAAAACAGGAGTTTTTTGCTAATTCAATGATCAGCGATGCCATCATTAGACGCTTACAAACCTTGGCAGAATCAACTCAACGGCTTTCGGAGGAATTAAAGGCAAATATTCCCGATGTTGACTGGCGTAATATTTCTGGTTTTAGGAATATTTTAGTACATGATTATTTAGGAGGAATTGACCTTAATACAGTTTGGGATGTGGTAGAGAATTATTTGGATAATTTAAGAGAACAGATTTTCAGGCATCTAGAATCAGTCAATACTTAATCAAAGTCTAATTTTGTAGGTTCGGTTGAGGGAATAAATAGGTTAAAGAAAACCTCTCAATTCTCAGGGAAAGCGAAACCCAACAGCCAACACCTAAATCCGTCTAAATTAGCGATCGCCGATTTTGTCGGCTGCATTAACGAAGTGTAAGGCGGCAATCTCGCTGCCAACCCTGATAATAAAGCTGATCGTGGCTTGGGAGCAATTCAGTTATAATAGGGGTCAACTTAATATCTTTAGCAACGCAGAATGAGGATTTCACCATGAAGATTCCATATACATATTGGAAAGAATCAGATGGGATGTTCTTGGGCTATTTGAATGAATTTCCAGATCATTGGACCCAAGGTGTTGACTTAGAAGAATTAATCGAAAACTTGGTCGATCTCTACAAAACATTTACTACGGAAGAAATCCCCGGAATCAAGAGAGTTGCAGAGTTTGAACTCGCATGAAAAGACATGATTTAATTGCACAATCAGAGCAAGCGGGCTGCTATTTGATTAGACGTGGAGGGAAACACGATATTTACCATAATCCAGATACTGGAAAAACAGAACCAATTCCCAGACATCGAGAAATTAATGAGCGATTGGCTAAAAAGATTATCAAAAGTCTTACAGGCGACAGATAAATTCACAGTGCCAATTAGGGTCTGCTGAAAAAGTTTTTCGTGGGGCAGGGTGTGGGGTGTAGGGTTTTACCCATTTTCAGGGGGTCAATTACCTAATTTTCAGGGAAAAAGTGCCTTAATTTTCCCCCCGATTCCTCCAATGGCTGGCACTTTTTGATTTCAAAAAAGCCTAAAGATATTATCCAACAAGGTTTTTAGATTTATTCAGTAAACCCCAATTAGGGTTTGCTGAAAAAGTTATTGAAAAGTACAGATATCTTAATCAATAGACCTCTTGCAAAAGTCTTTCGTGATCTAATAAAAGGTTATTTATTTTTGCCAATACTCT
>NZ_JADBUE010000120.1:0-3061 GCF_020245805.1 Microcystis sp. M179S2
GGGTAATTTCTCCCCAGCTTACATCAGATATTGCCTGAGATAATTTCGGGTTTTTGACCATATTCTTGACGGCTAAATTCTCAACCACAATCGTTTGGTTTTCACGGCCTAATTGAGTGGTTAGCTTGTGTCAATGGTCTTTTCTGTTATCAGTAATTTGGGCGTGAATCCTTGCTACTTTGATTTTTGCCTTTTCTCGATTCTTTGAGCCTTTCTGTTTTCTAGACAGATTTTTTTGCGCTTTTCGCAGTCTCCGATAATGTTTCTTAAAATGCTTAGGATTAGATACCTTGTCTCCATCGCTGGTAATTACTAGGCTACTAATTCCTAAGTCAATTCCGATGGCTTTATCTGTTACTGGTAATGGCTTAATTGTTGGGTCATCAAATCTAATTGAGATATGCCAACGTCCAGAAGGATGTAATCTGACTGTTACTGTGCTTGGTTCACAGCTTTCTGGTATTTGTCTTGACCATCGAATAGGTAAAGGTTCTGTGCATTTAGCTAAATAGATTTGTCTGTCTTTGAATTTAAAAGCAGATTTGGTAAATTCGGCACTTCCTCCTTGATGTTTTTTCTTAAAGTTAGGATACTTAGTACGACCAGCAAAGAAGTTAGTAAAAGCTGTTTGTAGGTGTCTTAACCCTTGTTGTAAAGGTACACAGCTAACTTCGTTTAAAAAGTCTAATTCTTCTTGCTTTTTCCACTCGGTTAGCATTGAAGAAGTTTGAGCGTAGCCTACTCTTTCTTGCTTTTCGTACCATGCTTGTGTTCGTTCGTGGAGAGCTTTATTGTAAACTAATCTTACACAGCCCAATGTGCGCCGCAATAGCGACTCTTGTTCGGGTGTTGGGTAAAATCGAAACGAGTAGGCTTTTTCCATACCTCACATTTTAGCATAGATTTCGTAAATGTGCTAATATTTAACAGTAAAGCCGTCGTAGAACGACGGGGTTTCAGACCCAAATTTTCGATGATTCATCAACCCCCGGCGGGGACAAGGGATTTATTACCCCTAGAAGTTACCCAAAAAGGCTGGATTAACGATCGCCTTCAGTCTGTCTTTCAGCGTTGGGGCTATCAAAGGATCGTCACCTCCACCATTGAATGGCTCGATACCCTCACCGCAGGCGGTGCGATCGATCCCAGCACCGTGATCCAACTCCACGGGGATAGTCAAGGACTATCGGGATTACGCCCTGAATTAACCGCTTCCATTGCCCGTAGTGCCGTCACCCGCATGAGTGGGGAGTCCTATCCCCAACGTCTTTGTTATCGGGCTAACGTTTTTCGTCGCCCTAGTGCCGGTTATCACGGCCGTCAAGTGGAATTCTATCAAGCGGGGGTAGAACTGCTCTTTTCTGGCGGTTTACTAGCTGATGCCGAGATTTTACTGCTCCTGGCCGACTGTTTCGATAGTTTGGCCGTCCCTAACTGGCAGATTATTTTAGGAGAAGCGGGTTTGACTCGTTCGCTACTTTCTCCCTTTCCGGCTCCCTTACGCGAACAGGTGAAACGCTGTTTAGCCCTCCTCGACTACGTTAGCCTCGAAAATCTTCCCTATCCCAACGAAACCCTCCGGCAGCAAGCCCGACAATTATTTCACCTGCGCGGTAATCCTGAGGATGTCCTCGCACAAGTGGCAGTATTAGCCCAGGAAGAATCAGCCCAAAAAGCCGTTAATAACCTTAAATCCCTAGTAGAGCTGCTTAATGCCGATCGCTCTGGGCCTTTCCCCCTAATTCTCGATTTAAGTCTGATTCAAACCTTTGATTACTACACCGGCATCGTTTTTAAGGCGGTTAGTGATCACCAGCAAAATCTCAGTATTTTAGGCCAGGGCGGACGCTATGATCAATTATTGGGCGTTTTTCATCCCCAGGGCCAATCGGCTCCGGGTATCGGTTTTTCCCTGAATATCGAAGAACTGCACGAAAGTTTATTATCAGGGCAGACTTTACCCACTCAAGCTCCTCCCCTCGACTGGTTGCTTATCCCTTTGGGTAATAACGCCCAGATAGCGACTTTTAGTAAGGCTCGCTCCCTTCGCACCGGTGATCCGAATCTGAGGGTGGCGATCGATTTAGGGGGTCGCAGCGAGGCACAAATTCGCACCTATGCCCGCGATCGAATGATTAAAAATCTCGCCTGGGTGCAAGAAGATGGTTCCGTGATCGAAGAATCTCTCTGAAAGGGGCAAAAGCGGCGGAAATACTGCCTTCTGCCCGCTACTATAGGACTCTATCTAGGGCTTGCTGAAAAAGAAGCATTCGGGCAATAACCTATCGGTGAAACCGTAGATTTTTTATCCGAATGCTTCGCCCCTACAGGACGGGGGCCGATGAAAACGCAAGGTTTTGAAGCACGATTCCCTCAAAATCTTGCACCTGTTTCGCGAGAATAGACCTCGTTTCCAAACATAAACCAGAAGAGCCGTTCAAAAAACTTTATAAATAATATTGATTGGTTTGTTTATAATAACCACCATTAATACCCACTGAAACCATAATAAATCATAAGCAAAAATCAATGTTAATAATCGATTCTAATCTATACCAGAGATAAACGTGGGTTGGGTTAAAGCATGAAACCCAACGCTGACGGCGATGATTGAGCCGCTTCTTGGCATGGTAACGACTAGGGCTGTCCCAAGTGCGGGAAACGGCGATTTTAAAATTTTTACTCTTTATTCAGGAAAAAATCATGTCAACTCCTTTTTTGGTCAAAGATATCCTTCCCGGTGCCTTTAACTCCTACCCCAAATATCTGACGGCATTATATAGTTTTACCAATAAATGTTAGAACAAAGATGTAGATGTAGGTTGCTCTAATGGGAAGTTTTGTGACGACAAGTAGCATTGATGATATTTATCGGGAATAATAGATTTAGATGAGTGCCTAACTTTCCAATTGGTAGCGACTTGCCATGAACCCAACAACCGCCAATTATGATGAACCCTGGAAAGAAGCTTTAACCGAGTATTTTGAAGCATTTTTATACTTCTTCTTTCCCGAAGTTCACCAATTGATTGATTGGACAAAAATTCCCGAATCCCTGGAA
>NZ_JADBUE010000121.1:0-15768 GCF_020245805.1 Microcystis sp. M179S2
TAACCCTTATATAGAAAGGCATTTAGCGATTTTTGTCAATTGTTTTTGATCTAGAGCGAACTAATCAATTAAGTCTCTTACCAGATAAGGATTTAGTCGATTTATGCCCCCCTATCGAACCATACCAAGTAACGAAGAACCACAATTAGAATCTTATTTAGCACGTTTAGGGTTAGATTTTGGTTGGTTATTTATTTTTGATAGGCGTAAAAATGCTTTACCTATGGAGGAGAGATTATCAACTGAGGTGGTGGTGACGGAAAATCAATATAGAATTACTGTGATTAGAGCTTGAGTCTTTCCAAAACTTACTGTTTGTGTTACATTTCATTAATGTACCCTACAAGATTGGTGATCGCACTGTGTGTTTTTTTCTTGTTGCTCTTTTTGCGTTATGTCCCATATTGTATAATGCTGTGTCTCCTTTGCTGACTTGAGTGAATTTTTTCTTTTTCCCCCACTTATTGAGCCGATATCATTTCCAGCAACCTCTACTTGCAGTAAAATCAAAATATACTACTCCTCTTAAAAATATGAGCATCCAAGAACAAGGCTATGAGGTTATTAAAGAACTAGGACGTAACCGAGAAGGTGGGAGGATTACCTGGTTGGCAACAAATATTAACACAGGGCAACAACAAGTAATCAAACAGTTTTGTTTTGCTCAAGCGGGTGCTAACTGGTCGAGTTTTGCCGCACACGAAAGGGAAATACGGGTACTAACAGGACTCAAACATCCGGGTATTCCCAGTTATTTAGGTTCTTTTGAAACATCTGATGGTTTTTGTCTAGTTCAAGAATATATTAATGCTCCGAATTTAGCGGAAACTCGCAGCTTTGCACCAGAAGAGATTAAAAAAATTGCAGTTAAAGTATTAGAAATTCTTGTATATTTACAAAATCGGATTCCACCAATAATTCATCGAGATATTAAACCAGAAAACATTTTAGTAGATGAACAAATCAATGTCTATTTAATTGACTTTGGTTTTGCTCGTATTGGTAGTCATGATGTGGCTGGAAGTAGTGTATTTAAAGGAACTCCTGGTTTTATTCCGCCAGAGCAAATGTTTAAACCGACAGACGCTACAGATTTGTATGCTTTGGGTGCAACTTTAATCTGTTTATTAACAGGAATTAAGTCCACAAAAATAGATCAATTACAAGATGCAGATGATCCCTATTTAATTAATTTTCGTCATCTTTTACCCCAGTTGAGTTTGCGGTTTATCGGTTGGTTGGAAAAGATGGTACAACCGCCACAAAAAGAACGTTTTTCTAATGCAGAATTAGCTTTAGAGGCACTCAAGCCACTTGATATTATTCGTGTACCAGGAGTTGATTTTAGTGGGACGGTTTTAGAGTTTAAAGCGAACAGGTTGGGGGAAAAACTAACGCAAAGTATCACTGTTGAAAATCCCATTCCAGATACTTTTTTGGAAGGTAGATGGGAAGTTGCACCCCATCCTCATGATCCTCCACATACTCCAGATAATCATGCTTGGATTTCGCTTACACCTGCTAAGTTTAATAGGAATAATATTCGTTGTCAGGTTGAGGTAGATACGAGTAAATTAATGGCGGATAAGCGGTATAAACGTCAATTAATTCTTCATAGTAATGCTTATCCAGCCAGTCATACTTTAACGGTGAAGGTACAAACGGCGCCTTTACCGATTGATAACAAGAAGCTAGCCTATGCCGGATTAATTAAACTATTTTTAATAGCTGGGCTGGTAGCTATGGCTACGAGTTGGGTTATTACTTATGCTGTAACTCCAGTGACTATTTGGTTATTACAAACTTTGGGATATGAAGGGATACTCTCTATGCTTGGAGTGTGGGGTATTGTTACACTTCTTGTGATTATTCTCTCTTGGACTAAATGTTTGAGTGAATATTATAATTTGAGCGATAATGTGAGCAGCGTTGTGAGTTATGCTATATCTGTATCTGTAGGTTCGGCTGCGGTTGGTTTGGCGGTTGGGGTTGTGGTTAGGGATATACTTGAGCTTACAGTTAAATATAGCGGTTCTGATCTAGTTGTTCCAGTTGTATTTTACGTTTCCCAGACTATAATACCTTTAGCTGTAATAGGTGTTGTCACTTGTGGTGTGTGTTGGGTTTTATTTTGGGTTGTATATTGGGTTGTAAATTTTGTGGCTGTGGACTTAGCTAAACATTCGGTTATGGGAAAACTTTTACTACTGGTAGCAGGGTTTGGGGCTAGTACAGGAATTGGTATAATAGTCGGTTTTCTAAATCCATTGATTTTGTTAGCACTAACTGGAACAGGTTTACCCACACTGGCTATGTTAATTCATTCACCAATTAGCCACCGTCAATTAATTGCTAAATATCGCCAGTCTGAGGAATCTTTAATCAAGCCATAAAAGATTAAGCTTAAATTGCATTAAATCACGTCAATTGAAAATTAAAAGGTGAATCTATGCCTATGCTATCTCAAAGTGAAAAACAACAAAGTATTAAATTAGCACGTATTGGAGTAGTAATTGGATTATTAATTCCTTTTATGTCTATATTTTCCAGTATTATTTTTGCACTCACTTCTTATTTAGTGATTGCGCCAAAATTTGATGAAGCTAGTTATTTTCAGGAAGGGTTAGCTAAGGTCAGAATTGGTGATAAATATGGCTATATAGACAAAACAGGGAAAACTGTTATTCCCATACAATTTGATTCGATTGATGTTTATGAATTTCAGGAAGGGTTAGCAAAGGTTAAAATTGGTGGTGAAAGGGGCTATGGTGATAATAAATATGGCTATATAGACAAAACAGGGAAAACTTTTATTACCCCACAGTTTGACAATGCTGATAACTTTCACAAAGGTTTAGCCAAAGTTAGAATTGGTGATAAATATGGCTATGTAGATAAAACAGGGAAAATTAAAATTGTGATCTCACCCACATCTGAAAAAGCTGATTCCTTTGAAGAAGAATTAACACGAGTTCAAGTTGGTGACAACTATGGCTATGTAAATAAAAGAGGAAAAACTATTATTACACCGCAATTTTATAAGGCTGGTACTTTTCATGAAGGATTGGCTTCTGTCGGAAATTATGTTAAGGTGAGTGAGTTTAATAATGAACTCAAAAATGGCTATATAGATAAGACAGGTGAAATTGTTATTCCACTTCAATTTGATGAAGTAGATGACTTTAACAAAGGTTTAGCTAAGGTAAAAATTGATGGTAAATGGGGCTATATAGATAGAACAGGTAAAATTGTTATTGGACTTCAATTTAATGAAGTTGGCGACTTTAGCGAAGGTTTAGCTAAGGTAAAAATTGATGGTAAATGGGGCTATATAGATAGAACAGGTAAAATTGTTATTGGACTTCAATTTAATGAAGTTGGCGACTTTAGCGAAGGTTTAGCTAAGGTTGAAATTGGTGGTAAATGGGGCTATATAGATAGAACAGGTGAAATTGTGATACCACCCACATTTGAAGATAGTGATTATCCTATAGTGGGTGATTTTCACAAAGGTTTAGCTAATGTAAAAATTGATGGTGAATGGGGCTATATAGATAGAACAGGTAAAATGGTCTTAAACTTAGAATTTGAGAAAGACGAATCTAAACCCAAGTCTAAGGAAGCAAAATCTTTACAAGAAGGATTAGAACCAGTCCGAATGGGATATAAATATGGTTATATTCGGACTCCTTTAAAGTAGTAATGTAGGTTGGGTTAAGCAATAGCGTAACCCAACAAAGGTTTTAATCAACTAACGGTGAAAATGTCTAAATCAGGATATCCAAGATTTAAGGATTAATTTGATAATTAGCTGATTACCAAACCCCTAAATTTACCTCCCGCAAATGTAAAAATCATACAACTCCCCTTGCTCATACAATAATCGCAACCAGTAAACCTTTTTATAATGTCAGATCATAATTTTTCCAAATAAATGTGTAAACTTAAAGAGTTCACCTATTACCAAAATTCTATGACTCGCTGGTTTAATATTGCCGGTTCCTGTAAAGACGATATCCACTATATGTTATCTCCCACAGTACGATTACCAGATTTAGAGGAGCTAATTAAACAAGAAAGTTACTTTGTCCTTCACGCACCACGACAAACAGGGAAAACCACAGCCATGTTATCCCTAGCAAAACAACTTACCGATACCGGAAATTATGCCGCAGTCATGGTATCTGTAGAAGTAGGAAGTGCATTTAATCATGATCCTGCTGCCGCAGAATTGGCAATTTTAGGAACTTGGTATGATACAATAAATATCCGTTTACCTAAAGAATTACAACCAGCTGCTAAACAATGGCAACAGGAAGAACCGGGAAATAGAATTAAGGCTTTTTTAAGAGGTTGGGCAAAATCTTTAAACCGCCCTTTAGTATTATTTATAGATGAAATTGACTCTTTACAAGATCAAACATTAATATCAGTTTTACGACAGTTAAGAGATGGTTTTCCTAATCGTCCAGAAAATTTCCCGACCTCAGTAGGATTAATTGGTTTGCGAGATGTGCGAGATTATAAAGTAGCATCTGGTGGTAGTGATAGATTAAATACATCCAGTCCTTTTAATATCAAAGTTGCTTCTCTGACTATGCGAAATTTTAATCTTGCAGAAGTGGTTGAATTATATCAACAACATACAGCAGCAACTGGACAAATTTTCACACCAGAAGCTATAGAAACAGCGTTTGATTTAACTCAAGGACAACCTTGGTTAGTCAATGCTTTAGCTAAAGAAATTGTAGAAAAAATGGTAAAAGATAGAAATATCGGTATTACCAAAGAACATATTTTAACAGCCAAAGAAATATTAATTAATCGTCAGGATACTCATTTAGATAGTTTGGCGGAAAAACTCAGAGAAAAACGAGTGAAAAACATTATTGAACCGATTTTAGCAGGGCAAACCTTACCCGATACCCTAGCAGATGATCGCCAATATTTAATAGATTTAGGACTATTACGACGTGATCCAAGGGGAGGATTAGTTATTTCTAATCCCATTTATCGTGAAGTAATTCCCCGCGTTTTATTCCAAGAAACTCAAGACAGTTTACCTTTAATTAGTCCTAGTTGGTTGACGGCAAAAGGTGAATTAAATATTGATGCTTTATTAACAGCATTTCTCAAGTTTTGGCGACAACAGGTCGAACCATTATTAGGTAGTACGGTATATCATGAAATCGCTCCGCATATAGTATTAATGGCTTTTTTACATCGCGTGGTTAATGGTGGGGGAGTTTTAGAAAGGGAATATGCAATTGGTAGCGATAGAATGGATTTATGTCTGAGTTATAAAGATGTAATTTTAGGGATTGAATTAAAAGTATGGCGGGATAAAAAACGCGATCCTCAAGCTGATGGAATTGAACAATTAGAATCTTATTTAGGACGTTTGGGTTTAGATTTTGGTTGGTTATTTATCTTTGATAGGCGAAAAAATGCCTTACCAATGGAGGAAAGATTATCCACTGAAGTTGTGGTGACAGAAAATCAATATAGAATTACTGTGATTCGGGCATGAGTGTTATATTTTTTGTTTCACGCAGAGGCGCTACAGTCGCAGAGAGGAGAACGGAAAGAGGGATTTTTGCAGATCATTTTTCTCTGTATCCTTGAAAATTGTAGAGTAAACAAATCTGGACGAATTACCATTAGGGATAACTTTTAGGGATTAGGGAAAAAGACGATTTTTCCCAGAATGCCTAGTATTCCTGTCACCAAAATTCCGACAATGCCAAGAAACCCATTAGTAGTAATATTCACCCGTGCATTCAGGTCGTCAATACGCTTTTCTATTTCCATAACTTTAGAATCTAGGGCTTTAATATCCCCTCTTATTTCTGATTGTCCTATCTCTAGCTTAGTGAGACGCTCATTAACATCTCTTTGTAAAGAGTCGATTTTTCCCTCAATCCTTGTCAGGACCGTTTCAAGGGAATAAGTTACGGTTTCGTTAGACATTTGCTAAACTCCTACTTTTGATAACTTTAATTAGGGCTTGCTGAAAAAATAAGATAGGAAAAATTTATGATGCTAAGGGCAACTTCTAGGGGTTGCCAATAAACCCAAAAAGTTTAGCTGCTCCTCCTAAAATAGCAACAACAAGGGCGATCAAAATGCCTCGATTAGTAAACTCTTGATAGGCAACTCTAGCGGTCAATCCGTCAATTTTTGTGCTTAGTCGCTCATCTAAAGCTTTAATTTCTCCTTTAAGTTCTGCCTGTCCGATTTCTAATTTTGTCAGACGTTGATCGATTCTATCAGCTTTGTGGTTGACTTCCTTGATGCTGTCTTTGATTTCCTTGAGGACCATTTCAAGGGAATAAGTTACGGTTTCGTTAGACATTTGCTAAACTCCCAGAGTTATCCTGCCGCTATCTTAATTATTAATCTTTTTTCTAGTTTAAGATGGCTTACGGTTCACTGCCACGATTGCGCCAGACTTGCCAACCGACGTAACCGAGGAGGAGAGTTGCACCAAAGGCAAAACCCCAACCACTGGGAACATTGGAGAAACCGAGGGCTAAACTGCCCACCCAGAGAGTTAGGGCGTAGATAAATAATACTGTCAGACGGTGAGAGATACCTGCTTTCAGTAAACGATGATGTAAATGACGTTTATCAGCCACAAAAGGGGATTTTCCGCGTTTGAGACGGGAAATAATCACCGTGGACATATCGAGGAGAGGAACTGCGAGGATGAGATAGGGCAAGAGGACGGCGGTAACGGCAACAGTAGTCACAGCAGTGGTTTTAGCCAATCCAATCACCGCCACACCCGCGAGGGTAAAACCCATAAAATAGGCCCCACCATCCCCCATAAAAATTTGGGCGGGGTTAAAATTGTAACGCAGAAAACCCAAGGCCCCACCCGCTAAAGCGGCGGCGATAATAGCGGCGGCGGGTTGTCCCATCACCAAAGTTACAATCAAAATAACCACGGCAGATATACCCGAAACCCCCGCCGCTAATCCATCTAAACCGTCAATCCAGTTAATCGCGTTAGCCATCCCCACTAACCAGAGGAGAGTAATCGGTAAACTTAGCCAATGAATTTGTAATAAATCGCCGAAGGGAATAGACAGGAAATCGATCCTTACCCCGGCTTGCCAAGCTAGAAAAGCGACGCTAAACTGCATTACCAGACGATTGAGCGGCGAAAGATTAAAAAGATCATCCGCTAGACCGATGAGAAAAAAGCCCAAACCGCCTAGGGTTACGCCCCACACTTCCCATTCTCGATCGCTGTTTAAACCGGCAAACCCTCCCAACCACCAAACGATCAGGAGGGCAGTTAAAGCGCCGACAAAAATCGAAACTCCCCCCAGTCGAACCATAGGCTTTTCATGGACCTTCCTTTCGTTGGGTTTATCGACGTAACCGCTTTTCAGTCCGACGGTTCTGACGAGGGGGGTACTCCAAAGTACCACTGTATGGGCGATCAGAAAAGCAATTAGATAGTATAAATCTCCAGACATGGGAATTGGGGGGCGATTTAATTCACAATTGACGACCAAAGAACAATCGCCAATTATGAGTTTTTATTATCTCTCGTTTTAGGCCAAGGCGGGGACGGAAATATGGAGATGGGGATAGAGGGGGAAGCTTTCACAGAGTTTCGCTACCCGTTGACGGCAAGCAGTTCTCAGGGCTTCATCACCTGGATTAAGGAGAATATCGGCGATAATGTTGCCAATCTCGATAAATTCCGTTTCTCCTAGTCCTCTGGTGGTCATAGCCGGGGAACCCAAGCGCAGACCACTGGTGACAAAGGGAGACTCGGGATCGAAGGGAACAGTGTTTTTATTAGCGGTAATATTGATCGTACTCACCAAGCGATCTGCCTCTTTCCCGGTCATGCCCACGGATCTTAAATCGAGTAACATCAAGTGATTATCCGTACCATCGGTGACAATTTTAATCCCTCTAGCTTTCAACTGACCTGCCAAAGCTTGGGCATTAGCGATTACTTGGCCCGAATAGATTTTAAACTCCGGTTTCAGGGCCTCCCCAAAAGCCACCGCTTTCGCCGCGACCACGTGTTCTAGGGGCCCGCCTTGGGTACCGGGGAAGACGGATTTATCGAATTTTTTGCCTAATTCCTCGTCTTTGGTCATAATTAAACCACCCCTAGGACCGCGCAGGGTTTTGTGAGTGGTGGTAGTTACCACATCACAGTGGGGTAGGGGGTTAGGATGATGACCAGTGGCCACTAAACCAGCAATATGGGCGATATCTGCCATCAGGTAGGCCCCCACTTCGTCAGCGATGGCGCGGAATTTCTCGAAATCAATCCGGCGCGAGTAGGCAGAATAACCGCAGATAATTAGTTTGGGTTTTTCCTTACGGGCGATGTCAAGGATGAGATCGTAGTCCAGGCGTTCGCTTTCGGGACTTACTCCATACTGTACTACTCGGAACCATTTTCCGGAAACGTTAACGGGGGAACCGTGGGTAAGATGACCCCCGTGGGAGAGATCCATGCCCATAATCGTATCGCCGGGCTGCAAGAGGGTCAGGAAAACGGCGAAATTAGCTTGGGCACCAGAGTGGGGTTGTACGTTAGCGTGGTTTGCCCCAAATAGTCGTTTAACCCGATCGATCGCTAATTGTTCTGCTTCATCAATGTATTCGCAACCGCCATAGTAGCGTTTTTTTGGCAGTCCTTCCGCGTATTTGTTGGTTAAAACCGAACCCTGGGCGGCCATGACGGCAGCCGAGGTAAAGTTTTCACTAGCGATTAATTCTAGGTGATCTCTTTGACGTTGCAGTTCTTTTTGCAGAATCCCTGCGATCGCTGGATCCGTCAGGGATAGTATATCTAAGTTCGTATCAGTCACGGTTACTCGATCCTTTTTTTAACAATTTACCTGTAATCATTGGGTCACTTTCTCCATTTTGGCACAATCTCTAATCTTCCGACACACCGGTGAGCTTAATTGCTTCTCTTCGGGGTCGCTCATCAATTGTCAACTGTTAGCGGTAAAATCTTCATTTTTAGTCAATAAGTGATAGTAATATTAACGTCAGTTCGGGTTAAGCAGATTGGGTGCATCTCACATTTGCAGAAATACCGATAATCAGCAATTATCAGTGACTTTTAAACAATTACAAATGGATCAGCAGCTGCCTGTAAGCATCCCACCGAAAAGCTAATACGCTACGGGGTTTGGGGGGTTCTACCCCCCAAAAGCTTGGATTGAGTGATAAAATCGGAAGTAATGCCCAATTTTAGCGGTGATTTTCCCTTTAAAAATAACAACTTATACTAAATCTGGTTATTAAAGACTGATTATTTATTCCCCTTTTTGCATGAGTGCATGAGTAGAAAACGGGTTTCTCCGAGAAACCCGTTTTCTGTGCGTTACTCAACGGATTTAGTATTAGTAGAAGTTCTACAAAAAGTTGACAACTCCCAAAAATAGGGTGGATTACCTTCAAGATAACCACCCGAAAACTACCATTAATTATCTGTAATCAACCGGTATTTCTCATCCCTGCGGCAATACCATTAATCGTCATTAAAGCACCCCTTAATAACTCCTCTTTAGAATAGCGGAAATGAATCACACCAGATTGGGCTTGACTATTGTATTGACGTAAACGCTTGAGGAGAGACACCTGTAGGAAACCGAGGGGAACGATCGAACCGTTGCGTAACTGCACCGAGCGCTGTAAATTCGGATCATTATCCAATAAATGTTTCTCGCCGGTGATCTGGAGAACAATCTCGCTAGTGCGATTATATTCCTCTTTGATCCTTTCAAACAGACGTTGAAAACGTTCTCGATCTTCCTGTTTAGAAAGTTCACTGACGTAGTGATAGGCCATCTGTAGGTCCACCTTCGATAGAGTCATGTCTGCCTTAGAAATCACCATCTGGAAGAAAGGCCACTTGTGATAAAAATGGCGTAACAATTCCAAATTTCGGTTAGGAGAATCATCGAGAAACATCTGTAAAGCTGTCCCTAAACCATACCAAGCAGGTAAAAGAAAACGGGTTTGAGTCCAACTAAATACCCAGGGAATTGCCCGCAGGGTACTTAAATCCTGTTGACCACTTTTCCGGCGCGCCGGTCGGGAACTAATCTGTAAAAGACTAATTTCAGGAATGGGAGTTACGGACAGAAAGAAGTCTAAAAAGTCCGGTTCTTCATAAATCAAACTGCGATAGGTTTGCCGTGAACGGGTGGCCAAGTCCTCCATGATGCGATTCCAGGGTTCGAGATCATCAAAACCACTGCCCAGTAAACTTGCCTGTATGACTGCCGTTACGGCCGTTTCGAGGTTATACAAGGCCAATTCTGGTAAAGAGTATTTCGAGGCTAAAACCTCGCCCTGTTCGGTGATTTTAATGCGACCGTTAATCGTTCCCCGGGGTTGGGCGAGGATAGCGGCGTAGGCCGGTCCACCACCGCGACCGACGGAACCGCCCCGGCCATGAAAAAGACGTAGATCCACGCCGTATTGTTTAGCGGTTTTTTGTAAAGCCTTCTGGGCCTTATGAATTTCCCAATTACTGCTTAAAAAGCCAGAATCCTTATTACTATCGGAGTAACCCACCATAATCTCCTGTAAATTACCCGGTTCGAGGATGGCCGGTTCCGGGGTCACGTCCTCCCCGTTTAAAGCCCCTAAATGGTCGTAACCGCCGGCTAGGGCTGCCCGGTAGAGGGGCAATTCAAACAAAGTCTGCATGATGCCGGGGGCGTGTTTGAGGTCATCGACGGTTTCAAAGAGGGGAACGATGCGGAGGGAACTGCGGCTAGTGGCGGGGTCGTATAAACCAGCTTCTTGGGCTAATAACAGCACTTCTAGCACATCGCTGGCCTCGTTGGTCATGCTGATAATGTAGGTTTGGCAGATTTCCAAGCCAAATTCCCCTTGCAGACTTCTTAAAACTCGCAGGGTTTCAATGGTTTCGCAGGTTCTTTCCGAAAAGGGCATTTCCCGGGGAATTAAGGGGCGACGGGTTTTTAATTCCCCCACTAACCAGGCGATTTTTTCTGATTCGCTTAATTGGCCGTAGGGTTTGGGTAAAACTCCGAGATATTCGGCGATTTCTTCGATACATTCGGCGTGACGGGTGGATTCCTGCCGAAAATCTAACTGAGTCAGGACAAAGCCAAAAATCTCCACTTGGGCGATCAGTCGATCGAGTTCTTGACAAGAAAGACCGGTTTGCAAGAGACTGCGCTTTAATAGCTGTAATTCGGCTAAAAACTCGGAACCAGAGCGATAGATGTTGGTTTCGTTGAGTTTAGTTAATAATTGTCGTTCTTCCGGGTCATTAAGGCGATCATTGCGATCACGGGTATTTTCCAGACGTTTTTGAATAAAGGCCAATTTGAGGCGATAGGGTTCCTGACGGTAGCGGATTGCTAACTGGCTATAGATTTCGGGCATTTGCTGTTTATCTCTGTCCAGGGAGTCCAGTAACTCCGGCAAGACGTGACACCAGTGCAGGGAGGCACTTAAAATACTGGTCAGGTCGCGAATAGCATCGAGATATTTTTTAATAACGAGATTGCGCTGATAACAGCAGGTTTTCCAGGTGACTTCGGGGGTAACGGAGGGATTGCCATCCCGATCTCCCCCGACCCAAGAACCGAAGCGACAGAAGTTATTTTTCGGCGCTCGTAAACGGGGAAAGGAGGATTCTAGACTTTGCTGCAGACGCAGGGTTAACTGGGGTAGGGAATCGAAGAGAACTTCATCGAAGTAGTGCAGGGCATAATCCACCTCATCGACGACGGTGGGTTTAAATTGGTGTAGTTCATCTGTTCGCCACCAAAAACGAATTTCTTCTTTTAACTGTTTGGTGACTGTTTGTGCTTCTCTGGAGTTAGTTAACCCCATACTGCGAAAGATTTCTTCTGCTTGGTCGAGTTTTTCGAGAATGCCCGAGATGCGGCGCTGTTTAATGCGAATGGTATGACGGACAATTTCCGTGGGGTGGGCCGTAAAAACCAGACGAATATCTAATTGATCGAGAAGACGCTGGATTTCCTGGGGGGGGACGTTCACCTGTTTGAGATAGGGAAATAACCAGTGAAATAGTCCCGATTTTGGGGTGGAGTGATCGGACTCGTTCAGGGTTTTTTCCAGCCAATCAGCCCCGACAATGGTGGCTAAAAGGCTTTTTTGCGTTGGGTCAGCCTTGGGACTTTCGTTTTCTTCCCCGATCACCGTCCGTCGCAGTAGTTGCTGATCCCTTTGTTCGTAGTGTTGTTCGATTATATTTATTAACTGGAAATAGAGGGCAAAAGCGCGGGTAACTTTGATCGCTTCCCCTAGTTCCAAGTCTTCGATCATTTTGGCGATCATTGCTTCCGGACTATCATCGGTCACTTGTCCTTCCTCAGAACAGAGATGGCGCAGTAATTCCAGTAAATCGACTAATTCTTGACCACATTCGGAGACTAAGACTTCTTTCCATAAATCTTCGATTAATTTCAGTCTTTGCTGCAGAAACAGGTTGGAAGTGGTGAAAATATCCTGTTCGGTTTCGGTCGAGGGGACAAGGACGCTCATAATTTCAGTAAAAAGTGAAAAGGAGTTAGGAGTTAGGAGTTAGGAGTCAGGAGTCAGGAGTCAGGAGTGGGGTGTTGGGGTCGTGGGGCAGTGGGGCTGAAATTTCCCTATCTCCCTAAATCCCTATCTCCCTAAATCCCTATCCCCTGTTCCCCGATATATCGGGATGTACTTTGTTGAAATGAAAAACGCTGTAATTCAATTGCTGATCTATCGGGATTAGTTCTTAGGGTTGGTCAGAAATGAGATTATATCCCAAAGAATCACATTTTTTCCTATTTTTAACAAAAATTTCACTATTTTTGCCTCTTTTCAGCGGGCAAAAGGACTTTTTTTCGGTAACTTTTTCTAGAAAAGATTATTGGTCACTGTTGACCGGTAACTGATCGGGAATATTGAGAAGGGGCAAGCGATCGCCCCGAAAGATTTCCTCGCTGTCTTTCCCGACTTCTATCAACCAATTATTAATAGAACGTAGTCCCAAGTAGGATAAAAGAAAGGGACTGACCGCTAGACTAAGCCAAAGCTCGATCGGTTGAGTTTTCATGGCAATTTCTCGGTTAAAGGACGGCGTTTGATCCGACGAATCGGAAAATTAGCAATCAGGGCTGTAGTTCGTTGGTCACTTTCTAGAAGTAACTCGGTTTCCTCGGTGTCGATATCAAGATAACGACTGACCACTTCTAAGATTTCTTGACGCATCATATTGAGAAGTTCGGGACTAAGATCGGCGCGATCATGGGCCAGAATAAGTTTTAAGCGTTTTTTAGCTTGGTCGCCACTTTTACCCGAACCGCGCCATGCGAGGAGTTTATCGATCAGGTCATTCATAGTAGGTTAAGGGGTTGAGATGAGAGAGTTTAAGGCCCAAATAAGCGACGACGCAGACGGGTAAGAAAACCTTCCTGACCGGCCATTAAATCTAGAAACGGCACATCGCGACCCTGTAAACGTTGGGCAATATTTCTAAAGGCCATGGAGGGGAGAGAGGTCTTCTCCTCTAATACTAATGGTTCCCCTTTATTAGTGGAAATAATAATTCTTTGATCGTCGGGAATAATCCCCAAAAGGGGAATTACCAATAAGTCAAGAATATCCTCGACGCTGATCATCTGGTTAAGTTGGATCATTTCTGGCCGCAGCCGGTTGACAATCAGACGGATACTCTTGATGTCTTCGCTTTCTAGTAATCCCACCACCCGATCGGCATCTCTCACCGCCGACATTTCTGGGGTAGTAACTATGATCGCCTCTTGAGCAGCGGCGATCGCATTGCGAAAACCCATTTCAATTCCTGCTGGGCAATCAATCAATACATAGTCATAACTTTTTGACAATTGGGCGACTAAATCCTTCATTTGAGCGGCAGTAATTGCCTCTTTGGTGCGGTTTTGTGCCGCCGGTAATAAGACCAGATTTTCCTGTCTTTTATCCTTAACTAAAGCTTTATCAAGGCTACAATCTCCCGCCACCACATCGAGGGCAGTATAAACGATACGCTGTTCTAATCCTAACAATAAATCGAGATTTCTCAGTCCGAAATCGGCATCGACAAGGGCGACTCGACAGCCTAATTGAGATAAAGCTGAACCTAAGTTCGCCGTGACTGTCGTTTTACCGACTCCTCCCTTTCCCGATGTCACCACAATTACACGAGCCATAATTTATATCAGTTATCAGTTATCAGTTATCAGTTATCAGTTATCAGCTATCAGTTATCAGTTATCAGCTATCAGTTATTGGTTTGATAGAGTTTTTCATCTCAACGCAGTTAATCCCTATTTTTACTGGTCACTGAATCACCGTTTACCGATCACTGTTTACCGGTCACTGATCACTTTTTTTCGACCCATCCCACTTTATCTTTAAAGGTGTAGGTTCTGGAAAAATTATAAGCCCCAATGATGCGGATTCCTCCTTCGCTGATACAGGCAATTTCTGGTTCCATGCGATCGCTATCTAAAGCCGGAGCGCGTGCCACTAATTCAGCGATCCTCAGTTGAGTTAAGTCGATTCGCAGGGCCATAATTACCGCTGCTCGATCGCCGCGGAATCCAGCATGGGCCACACCGCGTAAACCCCCCCAAACTAATATATCGCCATCAGCGACGATCGAGCCGCCGGGGTTGACATCGCCCATGACTATAACTGTACCCGGGTGACGGATTTCTACACCCGATCGCAGGGTGGTTTTTAAGTACAAAGGTTCGGCGAGGAGGGATGGCAGCGGTTGCTCGTCCCCGAAAACCGTCGGATTCGAGCGCATTTGTTCGACATTGTAACCCATGGTTGCCGCTGCTACTGCGGTTTGTCTTCTTTGGGTTTGGATGGTATGCAGGGGTAATTCGGCACTGTCTAAAATTGTGGCGATCGCTTGTAGTTGGCGCGTATCCATCAGGCGATCGTTGGCCCTTAGGTGTACTGGTGTTCTAGCGGGGCAGTTTTGGCCGCTATTACGGAGATAATATTTTAATCCTGTCAAGATATCTGTCCAATCCTGACTTGTCTCCCCGGCGCCGGTTTTGGGCAAAATTAGCACCAATTTCTCACCCTCACTTTTTAGGTGGATTTGGGCGTATCTCGACATTACCGAGGCTGATGGCTCAATTTTTTCGGTTTCTGAGTCGATTTCTTGATTTATTTCGGTTTTAGTTTCATCCATAAAGATAATTTTTTACTTAAACAAGACAAAGCGTAAAATAGCGATCAGCAAACCGACGGAAGCGGTAATCAGTGAACCGCCTAAAATGGTTATCAATGCCCAAATTTGATTTTTTTGACTGCCTTCGACTATTTTGAGGCGATTATCCATCCCTTCGACTCTTTCGGTTAATTTTGCCTGTCCTATCTCTAGGGATTTAACATCTTGCTTGATTTCCTTAATATCAGCTTTAATTTCGCCAATATCAGCCTTAATTTCGACGATACTATTCTCGATCGCCGTGAAACGAGTCTCGATCGCCGTGAAACGAGTCTCGATCGCTTTTTGTCCGTTGATAATTAAGTCTTCTAGCCTTTGCAGGTCCGTATCGGCAACAGTTTTCATAAAAATTAACCGGCTATCAGTATAGATGTTTCTTTAATTTTGACATCCTCACCGCCGTAAACGGACGGTGATTCCCAAACCTCACGATTTAGGTTTCTGCTTCTTTCCCGAAGGATTTTTCGCACCTGCCTTAACAGATTTACTCTGTTCTGGTCTTATGGTCGCTCTACAGACTGACA
>NZ_JADBUE010000122.1:0-9317 GCF_020245805.1 Microcystis sp. M179S2
AAATTTTGCCTCAAACCCTGTCTGCGTAAAGATTTCAGGAGTTTGTACCCAGTAGTTTATTAGTATTACATTGCTTTAACTCAGGCTCTGTAAGACTTTGAGCCATAGCTAGTATATTTATACGGGGGAAGTTCAGTTATACATCTGACGCGGTTCTTCTTGGAGATGTGCAATAACGTTACTCAAGATTTGAAAAAGTATTTCCTGATTAGGTTCTGATTTAATAGCTTCACTAAGTTCTATACAACAAGCTGAAATAAAATAGACTTTTCGGGAAGTCTAGCACTAATTGCTTCAGTCCACCCCACAATTACCTAATTTTCGGGGAAAAAGTGCCTAAAATTTCCCCTCGATCGCTCTTATGTCTGGCACTTTTTCAGGGCAAAAAATCTAAAATCTTACCCAACAATGTTTTTAGATTTATTCAGCCAACCCTCAGTTAAATTTCGAGTTGATCGATTAAATCGCGCATGATTTTGGCCGAATTATGTAACTGTTGGGTTTCTCTGGGACTGAGAGCAAGATTCAGAGTTTTAATCACTCCTTTCTCGTTAACCACCGAGGGAATACTTAAACACACATCTTTGAGACCGTATTGACCATCGAGGAGAGTGCTAATAGTCAGAATTCTTTCTTGGGAACGTAAAATCGCTTTAACGATATCCGTGGTAGCTAAACCGATCGCATAGCTAGTATAACCCTTGCGTTTGATAATTTCATAGGCGGCGTTTTTAACCTGAAGAAAAATTTCTGTTAAGCTTTCTTGGTCGGCCGCGCTTAAATCCTGCCAATCTCCTTCGAGTAACCTTGCTCCTCCGATATTGGCCGAACTCCAGACAGCAAGCTCACTATCCCCGTGTTCACCGATAATATAAGCGTGGACGTTACGCGCATCTACATGGAGTTGGGTGGATAAAAGAGAGCGTAAACGGCCAGAATCTAGCACCGTACCCGAACCAATCACCCTAGAAGGCGGAAAATTGGTGATTTTCAAGGTAACATAGGTCATGATATCGACGGGATTACTCACCACCAAAATCAAAGCACTGGGGCAGTAAACAGCCACATCCTCCAGAATACGGCGAAAAATCGCCACATTTCGCTCAAGGAGATGTAATCTGGTTTCTCCCTCTTTTTGGGCAGCCCCGGCAGTAATAATCACCACATCGGCATTTTGTCCCACATCGGCCACGGTTCCCATTTTCAAGTCTGTGGGTTCAATAAAAGGCATTCCGTGCCTTAAATCCATCACTTCCCCTTCGACTTTATCCGTGGCGATATCTTGCAGAATTAATTCATCAAAACAGTCTTGAATTAACATCGAGTAAGCGCAGGCCATCCCCACCTGACCAACACCGATAATTACCCCCTTGCGAGGACGCAGCGGCGCGGGTTTTTCAGCGTAGGGATTGGGAGTAAATATTTTATCTAGCATAGATTTTTGCAGTTACTGGCTCGGTAAGCTCATTTTAAGGGGAAAAGGTTAATATCAGGTAAAAGGAGACTATCAAGAGATTTTGAGGCCATTATCGGCAATTTTTTTCTGGTAATTGGTCGGACAAATTTCTTGTCTTTATTCCCTGACCCCTAGTTTAAGAGAATTGAGGGCCGCTGACAGCTTCAGGCTATATCCTAAAATTAGGGATAAAGTGACAGTAGGAGGCGAACCGATGATCTATCACATCACTACAGAAAGAGGTTGGCAAATAGCTCGTGAAATGGGGGAATATCGGGCGTATTCCCTAAAAAATGAGGGATTTATCCATTGCTCCACCTTAGAACAAATTCCGAAAGTTGTGGCCGCTTTTTATCAAAATCAGCCAGATTTGCTGGTTTTAGCCATTTCTCCTGAACAATTGCAGTCCCCGGTCAAATGGGAGCAGCCCCAGCATCCTAACCAGGAAAATGCAACTCTAGAGCTAGAAAAAGAGACCTTTCCCCATATTTACGGTGCTATCAACCTAGAATCGGTGGTTTTTGTCAAACCCTTACAGGATTTGATCAATTCCTAGAACTAAATCATCTAACTCTTGGTAATCGGGGAGAGTAGTATCGATGCTCAACCCGCGCCGAATCACAAGGCGATCCCACTGTGGTCGCGATAATAGCTCGCTAAAGTAGCGAGCCTTGAAAATTAACAAATTTGCCTCTAGACCCGTCTTAATGCGCCCTAAATGGGGCAATCCGAGCAGATTGGCTGGGGTGAGGGTGACACTATTTATCCAGTCAGCGTAGGGTGTGTCGAGATGGGCAATCCGCACCGCTTGGGTAAAGACTTCTAAACCATCGTGATCCCCAAAACCATAAAAGGGATCGCGACAGTTATCGCTGGCAAAAGCAACCGGAATTCCCGCTTTTTTCATCTCTTTTACCTTAGTTGTCCCGCGCCAAAAGGGGGTTTTTTCCTCTTGACGATCCTGTAGGTAGAGATTGCACATCGGCAAGCTAACGATAGCAATGCCCGCATTTTTGACTAAATTTAGGGTTTCTTGGATTATTTCAGGGGATTGTACCGCTAAACTGCAACAGTGACCACAGATGATTTGTCCGTCAAATTGCTCTTTGATAGCAGTACGGGCGATCGCTGCTAAACAGGTAGAATCGGAATCGCCGTTTTCATCCAGATGAAAATCGAGATTTAAACCCCTTTCTTGGGCTAATTTGAAGCTAATATCAATTTGTGCCTGTAAATCGGGATTTGTGTAGGCTACTCCCCCTAATATGCCCCCAAATTCGGCAATTTTATCGGCTAAGGCCGCTCCCTCGGAGGTTTGATAGTAGTCAAGGGAAACTAGAGAAACCGCTTGCAGGGTGATTTTACCGGCCCATTGTCGTTGCAATTCTGCCAAAGCAGTTAAGCTAATCTGTGCCTGTTGACCAAAAGAGTCGATATGGGTGCGAATAGCCGCAGTTCCATGGGCATAACTGCATTTAACGCCGAATTCCATGCGACGATACACATCCTCTAAGCGCCACTCCCGTCGGGAATCCTCTAGGGCCATTTTTAAGGCGCTGTCAAAAGTGCCATCATGGTTAGGACAACGATGCCAACTATGACCTTTATCGAGATGGGTGTGCATATCAACAAAGCAAGGAAAAACAATCTTTTTTTTGAGGTCAATAACGGGAATATTATCTTCGGGGGGGATTGTTGAGGTGATGCGATTAATGTAACCGTCATTAATTTCCAGATTAACTAAGGTTAATCCCTCGGAGGTTTGGGGAGAGAAACTCTCATTTTCTAGCAGGGAAACGGGAATATGAGCATTTTTGAGCCAGTAGCGCTCGCTTGAGGGAATCATAAGACCTCTGGTAAAAATCAAAAATTGTTGTTAGGGTTAGGAGTCGGTTGTCGGTGCATCTCACATTTGCAGGAATACCGACAATCAGCAATTATCAGTAACTCTTAGATGATTACAAATGTATCAGCAGCCGCGTGTAAGCATCCCACCGAAAAACTAATGCGCTCCGGGGTTTGGGGGCGGCGCCACGCCCCCAACGGGGGGTTTGGGGGGTTCTACCCCCCAAAAGCTTGGATTGAGTGATAAAATCGGAAGTAATGCCCGATCTTAGCCGAGAGTTTCCCCGTAAAAATCCCAATTGGTAGATTGACAAAAATGAGATGCAGCCTCGGTCGTCGGTTGTCAGGAGAATTAAGAATGAATAATAATCAATTAAGGGGTATTAAGTAAGGATTGTTAAATGGCATCAACAGTGCTATCTTTTCCCTGATTACTGATTACTGATAAACCGGTAGTCGCGCCTTTAATTCCCAGCCATAAATTGCTAAAAATTCCTTTAATTTATCGGGGTGTAAATGGAGGTAATCGGGATTAACTTCATCGATAAGGCCAATACCGCCTAAATCCCGCGCTCCTGCCGCTAAACAATCCAAGAGAAAAAGAGGATCGGGTACTAAATTCGGGGGAATTTGAATGACAATATCTGGGGGCAAAATTTCCCTAGCTTGTCTAACCAGATCGGGTAATTTTTGCAGATCAAAAGGATTATTTTGCCACTGTTCTCTTTTGCCCGGATTGTAGGGTTGTAGGATCACTTCTTGAATATGTCCCCAACGTTGATGAATAGTGGCAATAGTTTCTAAGGTTACTAAGCGATCGCATTCTGTTTCACCAATTCCTAATAATAAACCCGTGGTAAAAGGAATTCCTAATTCTCCCGCCCATTGTAACTGCTCTAAGCGCAGGGATGGCACTTTACTGGGGGCATGACGATGGACGGTATCTAATAAAGTCACCGTCATTTGTTCTAACATTATGCCCATAGATAGATTGACATTTTTCAGTTTTTCCATCTCGGCAAAAGTTAAAATCCCCGCATTGGTATGGGGATAAAAACCCATATTTAAAGCCAATGCTGCTAAATTATAAATATGCCGAAACCATGACTCTCGATTGGCTGCTAAAGGATGAACTTCGCCGCTAAGAATTAAAATTTCCGTAATTTCCGAACCCTGCAAAGCAGTTAAAATCTCTTTGGCCTTGTCTAGACTTAACCAGCCATCAGTGCCTAAATCCCTGCGAAAATTACAATAACTGCAACGATTGAAACACTCGTAGGTAGGTACAAGGGTATGAGAGGGACTATAGGTGACAATTCTTGACATTTTTTTCGGAATTGGAGTTCATTACGAGCATTCAAGGGCGATAAAATTTGCTATCGTGGGAAGAATTGCTGTTTTATTCACTTAAAAACGCTCTCCCTTTTCGCTTCCTCCTATGATTTTCGATCCTGCCAGTCTTCCCTCCCATCGTCAAACGATTCGTCCGATTAGCGCCACGGCCCTGCACGGAATTGTATTTCAAGATAACAAATTAATCGCTATCGACGCAAAAAACGGCTATTTATACCAAATTGCCCTCGATACTGGTCATACAACTGTACTTAATTCCCATCGCTGGCAAGAATTCGTCGGGACGACGGGATTGGCCATCGATGATCAAAATAACCTCTGGTTTACTACCCGCGAAAATCTCTACTGCTGCACTCTCGAAGATTTTACCCCGAAATTTTTTACCCGTCTTCCCTACACCGCTAACGGAGTCGCCGTAACTGGTAACACAATTTATGTCACTTGTCAACGTTCTGGACAAATCTTTATATTTGATCGCCAATCGGGACAGGAAATTACTCGTTTGTACGCGCCGGGTATCGGCATCGAAAATATCACCATTCGCGGGGAAGAACTTTGGCTAACGGATACCCTAGAACAAACGGTTTACTGTCTTGATCGCGCCACGGGAGAACAGCTTTTTAGCATGATAACTCCTTTTGAATCACCGACGGGATTAGCATTTTATCGCGATGCGAACAGTGGCAAGGATATCTTATATGTGGCCTATGCTTTCCAAGAACCCTTTATCCGCGATAATCCCAATTCCGAACAGGTTTACGAACTTAGTTATCGTCCGCGTACTTTTGTCCATCCTCTATATTTTCACTACGATCCCGCTAAAAAATACGCCCTTTCTAATGGTTATCTGATTGAATTATCCTACGTCGAGGAATTGGAACCTCTATATAATATCGAACTAAAAGATGTGGAATGGCGCATCGCTTTACCCCTAGAAACACCGCGGCAAAAAATTCGCAGCGTCGAAGCGGTGGGATTGCCTTTTACTGAAGAAATTCAGGATGGGCAGCGGGTGGCAGTATTTAAGTTCAAGCAAATAACCGCCAAACAACGTCATATTTTTGGTTGGAAAGTGGTCTTAGAAGTGTGGGGAATTAAATACCAAATTACTCCCAAAGATTGCGAAGATTTACCACCCTTACCCGCCGATTTTCCCGATCGCTATTTGATCGATAATGATGATCTGGCTATGAATACAGAAATTATCCTCAATGCTGCCCAAGAAGCGATCGGTCGGGAAACCAATCTACTCAGAAAAGTTTATAGTATTCGTAACTACGTCTATGATCAGCTTTCCTACGGCATCAAACCCAACATCGACACCCCCGATATTGCCCTGCGGCGCGGAGTGGGTTCCTGTGGCGAATATGTGGGTTTATTATTGGCTTTGTGTCGTCTCAATGGTATTGCCTGTCGTACGGTAGGACGTTATAAATGCCCACCCCATCCCCTCGAACGTAATTTACCCCTCGAACCGGATTACAATCACGTCTGGATGGAATTTTATCTGCCCTCTATCGGTTGGGTTCCCATGGAGTCCAATCCCGATGATATTTTTGAAGGTGGTCCCTATCCCAATCGTTTCTTTATGGGTTTAGCTTGGTATCATACGGAAATTGCCAAAGATATCCCCTTTGAACGAATGCTCAGTCAAGGACAACCGGTGTTAAAAACCCAAGTTCCCATCGGCGATTTAGCGATTAATCACGTTCAATTTATCATTCTTGAGGAATTAGCCCCAAAAGACTAGAATTCTGAGCCATCATCTAGGATGCCCATTTCTCTGTCTCTTTCTTCTTTGAGTTCTTTGACCATTTGTAAACCCGCACCCACACAGAAGCCTAGGGCTGCTCCGGCACTGGCAAAATAACGTCCATAGATGATTTGATAGTTATAGGGATTTTTATAGTTGACTTGGCTGGGATTGCGTTCAATGCGGCTAATGCCATAACCGATACCTGCCCCGACTAAAGCCGTCACTAGGCCTGAAAATAGAACTAGACGAAAGTTCATGATCTTATCTCCCGATGGACTCTGACTTTAGATTATCGCTGAAAATTAGTTCCTGGCAAGCGATCGCAATAATTCGTTATCAAGTGAACCAAATCGCCCACAAAGCTAGAACTGTGGATAGGAAACCATAGGATTTATCGAATCGTCAAAAAACCAATCTTTCCCTATAGGTAGTTATTGGTAAAAGTTAAGGTGATTTATCTATTACCAGACTTTTTTTACTCCTGTAGGTAAACCAACTCGCATAAAAAATCTAGCGAAAGCTTGAGATAAATGTTCACGATAGGGAGGACGTAAACGAAGTCGAGGTTGCTGTTTATTTTGCAAGAAGGATTCCAAAAAAGTCCTCGGCAAAGTGTACACATCATGAAAATCAACTATTCGATGAGTTAATTTTAGGTTGCCAATTTCCCCTTCGTTGAGCATAGAAAGATTCCATATATAACCATTTTTAATATCATCACAATATCTCCCCCACGCCTTGGCCGTAGGATTTTGTTTCATATTGTTCATTGTCTGTTCCCAATATTCTTGATATTGGCTGAGAGCAAAGTGAGGGCAAAGGATGACATTATTGACTTTCTTGTTTTCTAAGTCGCAGCCTTGGGTGATAACAACCAGATCAATCTCAGCTACTTCCACTAAGGATCGAAGTGTTTCAATTTCTGTTTGATTGCTTACCTCAACAGATTTAGAAGCCCAACGAACCACAGGACAATTAAGAATAATATCCCCTTGGGTTAACTCAACATTTGCATCTACCGCCTCATACCAAAGGTCATTAGTTATCATCTTCGATTCGAGAATTATCAATTATAACACAAGGTTTCCAAGTGGATTTTTCCTGAGATTTAATGTTTACTTCTTCGGAAAATAAGATTTTCGTTTGATGAGAAACTACAAAAACTCCTCGACAATCCAGTTCATCATCATCTTCTGCTGCTGCGTCTATCCGGCAAGATTCTGATGATAAAGCTGTGGGTAATTTTACCACTTCTATCAAGGGTGGTTGTTCGTAGGAGGGTAATTGTTTACTGTCTGTTTCCACTTTCACGTTAACTGCCTCGTTGACTAAGTTGGGCGATTAATTAGGTTATACCTCAATATCTAGACTAACTCAAGGCGGCGGGCTGATTTGCTCACACTTTACATCCCGTAAAATGGTAGCACTTGGGTCTAGTGGGGAGGTTTTTCCGCTACCAGCTAAATCGAGAATATCAGGGGCATTGATGCCTAAAGGGAGAGAAAATGTATTAGGCTAAAAACTAAACTATTTTGGCAAGATTTCTTTGAAGACCTCCTCAGCCTACTTATTGGTTTTCCACGGTAGTCGCGATCCGCGTCCAGCCATGGCGGTGACACGATTAGCAGCCTTAGTTCAGGAAAAAATCAGTCAACCCGCCGAAAGATTGGCGAGTAAATCGGAGTTTAGCCCACCTATAGCGGTTCTAGAAGCAGATAATCGGGTATTAGTAGGGACTGCCGCCCTAGAATTAGCGATAACACCTCTCCATCAACAAATAGAAGCTTTTGCCCAACAAGCGCAAAGCCAAGGATGTAACCGGTTGCAGATTATCCCCCTGTTTCTCCTGTCGGGGGTTCACGTTAAAGAAGATATTCCCGCGGCCGTGGCCAAAGTGCGAGCGCCAATTAAGCTAGAGTTAAAGCCCCATTTAGGCAGTTATCAGGGCATAAAATCGCTGTTATCCCGACAATTTGCCGATTTAAGCCACCAAGACCGCATTTTACTGTCCCACGGTAGTCGTCGCCCCGGGGGTAATCGGGAAGTGGAAAATCTAGCGGCGTTTTCTGGGGCAATTACAGCTTATTGGTCGATAGAACCGAGTTTATCCCAACAAATCGGGAGTTTAATCGCTCAAGGTAGCCAAAAAATCGCTATACTGCCCTATTTCCTCTTTGCTGGTGGAATTACGGATGCGATCGAAGCTCAAGTTTTTGACATATCACAAAAGCATCCAAATGTCAATATATTTTTAGGTGAATCTTTGGGGGCGACGGGGGAATTAGCCGAGATTATTGTTGAGGAAGGATGTGGATGAAGCGGGCAGCGATCGCTTTGGGCGGTAATTTAGGGGATTCAGCGACAATTTTAGGGCAAGCTTTAGGGGAATTAGAGCGAGTCAAAGGAATTAAACTAGAAGCTCATTCCCAATGGTATCAAACCGCAGCCGTCGGCCCTCCTCAGCCCGATTATCTCAACGGTTGCGCCATTGTGCAAGTGGATTTATCGCCCTTAGATTTACTGCATAAATTATTAGAAATCGAGCAGTTATTCGGGAGAGTCCGACGGGAAAGATGGGGACCGCGTACCCTCGATTTAGACTTAATATTTTATGATGACCTGATCTTAGAAACGCCCGAATTACAGATACCCCATCCCCGCTGCCGAGAACGGGCCTTCGTGCTGCTTCCCCTGGCAGAAATTGCCCCCGATTGGCGAGATCCCGTAACCGGAAAAACTATCCTTCAGCTATTGGGGCAATTGGGATTGGCGGAGTAGGATGTTAGGTGTTGGGGTTTTAGGGTTTTAGGGTTTTAGGGTTTTAGTTCTGAACTTCCCCCGTATAAATATACTAGCTATGGCTCAAAGTCTTACAGAGCCTGAGTTAAAGCAATGTAATACTAATAA
>NZ_JADBUE010000123.1:0-2546 GCF_020245805.1 Microcystis sp. M179S2
GTCAAACCGCCGACACCATCGGTCAAAGCAGGGAGGCATCGCGGCTGGGGTTGTCTCTTTCATCGCCGATTTTTCAACGTAAAGTGCTTACTCTTTAACGATTATACTCGATTTGATCTTTATTTGGCGTTTAAGTCCCAGTAGTATTGACGGATCCGCCATCACCCCGGCAATTTGTTGGTCCAACTGTTCTAAATTTTCCGCCGGTTCAAGGCAGCATAACCCTTGACAAATTAACCCAAATGTGCTAAGGGGCAAACTGGCATCGACTCGATACACCGCAGTGGGCAAATAGCGACTTAACAGCGGCTCGATCGAGCTTTCTGGGGCGCGCAGACAGAAACCGTGACGATAGTGATCGAGGGCGACAAATAAACTGGGGCAAGCGGTGGGGGACTCTTCTAGGATGGTACTAAAAGATTGCAAGGCCTTTTCGGCCCGATCGAGATATTCTAGATTTTCCGTCAATCGCGACAGACGAACTAAATTAGCGATCGCAATTCCGTTGGCCGAAGGGGTGGCATTATCCGTATAACCCCGTTCTCGCACGATCAGATCGAGACTATGATCAGAAGCAGTATTAAAATATCCCCCCTCATCCTCGGACCAAAACCAGCGGTCGAATTCCCCTTGTAGATCGATAGCCGCCTCTAACCAGCCAGTTTCTTGGGGATTAGCCGTTTGCAAGTCCAGTAAAGCCTTAATAAAATAGGCAAAATCCTCCGATTGGGCCAAAACCGAGGCCTGACCCTGATAATTCAAGCGCTGAAAACGTCCATCTAACCACTGATGCTTGAGAATAAACTCGGCCGCGACCGTAGCCATTTGCCAGTACAAAGGTTCGCTAAAGACGGCAAAGGCCCGGGCTAAACCAGAAATCATCAAACTATTCCAAGCGACAATCATTTTCGTATCCGTTACCGCCGGAATCCGTCCCGGCCAAGAGACGGTTTTCGCCTCTTGATTGTCTCTGGCTGGGGGAAAAAGAGCTAATTGGGCTTGAGAACTGCCATAACGCCGAATAAATAACTTATCGAGCATATTTTCTATCTCCTTCCCTAATTCTCCCCCTTGCCGACGTTGCAGGACATTACGACCCTCAAAATTCCCCTCGGCAGTGACGGTAAAATTAGCTTGCAGCAGCCCCAATTCCTCGGTCGAGAGATAATCCCTTAACTCCAGATCCGACCAGACATAAAAGGCCCCTTCCTCCGGTTCCCCATCCGTGGCCTTCTCAAAACTATCGGCATCTTGGGCCGCATAAAAATAACCTTCTGGGGCGGTCATTTCCCGTTTTAGCCAGTTAACCGTGCCTTTAATCCCTCTCTCAAAGGCCGCCTCTCGATTACCCGCACTCCACAAATTGGCTAAATATTCGACAATTTGCCCGTTATCGTAGAGCATTTTTTCAAAATGGGGAACTGTCCACGTCGAATCCACCGTGTAACGATGGAATCCTCCCCCCACATGGTCATAGATTCCCCCCAGGGCCAGATCTTCCCCCCGTTGATAGGCCGCTTGCCGGAGGGAATCGTCAAAATCGTCACCAAAGCGACTACCCTGCAAAGCCAGATGAGAATATGGAATCATCGGAAAACTGGGCCGACCGTAATTATTGGGATTAACCTGAATCACCGCCGTATTTCTCTCGATTCCTGTGGCTAAAAGGGAAGGATCGGTTAAATTGGTCTCTGCTCGCGGTAAAACAGCCGATTGACGCAGTGCGCCCAGCATTTCGGCCGTGAATTTGCTTAATTTCTCCTTTTCCTCGTCATAATAACGACGTACCGATTGCAACACTTGCAGAAAACCGGGCCGGTTAAAGCGCGGTTGCACGGGAAAATAGGTGCCACCATAGAAGGGAATTAAACTATCCGGTGTTAGGAAGACATTCAGAGGCCAACCCCCTTGACCGACCATCATCTGCAATGCTTGCATATAGATGCTATCGATGTCCGGTCTTTCCTCGCGATCAACTTTGATCGGTAAAAAATACTGATTGAGATAATCGGCAATGGCCTGATCGGAAAAAGCTTCTCCTTCCATAACCGTACACCAATGACAGCTAGAATAACCGATCGAGAGAAAGATCGGTTTATCTTCTCTCCTGGCAATTTCTAGGGCGCTGTCACACCAATACCACCAATCGATCGGGTTTTCGGCGTGTTTTCGCAGGTAAAGACTTTCAGATTCAGCCAGATGATTAGTCATGGGAAAAGGGGAATGGCTCTCTTGAGTTTCGTGTTAAAATAGTACAATAGGATACAGTATAGCAGGAGGTGACTATGGACATCTAATCTCAGAAAACATTTGCGACTAGAAAAGTCTAAAAATAAAGCAGAACAATCACCCGAAAGTCATGCTAACGATGGAATTGCTCTTGCCTGTTTTCAGTTTTTAGATTATTGGCCATTCCACAATTCTAATGGTCATGGATATGATTGGAAGGGTTATGTTAAAGTAACGAAGGCTCCCTTTGCTGTCATCAAACGTCCTCCTATTAGTCGTCGTCAACTTCACCTGATGGTTTTTTCTAAAGGTGGTAA
>NZ_JADBUE010000124.1:0-24584 GCF_020245805.1 Microcystis sp. M179S2
TGCCTTAGTAAGTAGGTGGGTGGAATTAAATATAAGATGAACGTAGGTTGGGTTGAAGTATGAAACCCAACGCCCGCATGGGTTACGCTACCGCTAACCCATCCTACAAATAATTGTGCCTCCCTACTTAATTGACGATTTTTACTTTTTACTCAATTTTATGTCTTTAACTCTCTCAGAACAACTCAAACGAGAACAATTATCCTACCCCCAAACTCTCCTCCATCATCTGCAAAGGTTACGGCATTTTGTGACAGTGGAAGGAGAGGAGAAATTGCAGCAGTGGAAAAACCTAATTGAAAGGGAGAATTTTCAACCTAGCACCCGTAATTTAGCCTATTATCTCGCCCTGAGACAAGAAGATATCCGGGATTTACAATTAGCTTTAATGCCCTGGGGATTATCTTCCCTAGGCCGGATTGAATCGAAAGTTTTACCGACCCTCGATGCGGTAATTGCCACTTTAGGGGCGGTTTGTCATCAAGAAGCCTCATTATTACCCAAACATCCCCCTTTAGAGGCATTTTTCCAAGGAGATCAACTTTTAGCCTCCCATAGCGCCGAAGTTTTCGGTCTGTCTTCCCCCCGGCGTCGGGTGCGAATTATGGTGACAATGCCGACGGAGGCGGCAACCGACCCCGATTTTATCGCTCAATTACTGCGTTGCGGGATGGACTGTATTCGCATTAATTGCGCCCATGATGGACCCAAAGAGTGGCAGGGAATGATCGAAAATCTGCGCGAGGCGGTCAAAAATACCGAAAATTTAGTCAATGGACATACCTGTAAGGTTTATATGGACTTAGCCGGCCCAAAAATCCGTTTAGAACAGATTTTAGCCCCCCAGTCCCAAACCAGACTATATCAAGGGGATTTTCTCCTCTTAACCACCCAACCCCCCCACACTGCCCATCCTCAGTATTTTCAGGCTAATTGTTCCCAACCGGAAATTATTCCCCAAATTCCCGTCGGGGCGAAAGTTTGGATTGATGATGGTCATATTGGGGCTGAAGTTATTGCCATAATGCCAGAAGGTCTTTTACTAAAAATTACCCACGCCAGGGAGAAAGGGGAAAAACTCAAAGCAGATAAAGGCCTAAATTTCCCCGATACCGTCTTAAATATCGATCCTTTGACCGCAAAAGACCGGCAGGATTTAGATTTTATTGCCGAAAATGCCGATATTATCGGTTACTCTTTTGTACAAAAAGCCAGCGATATCGAGACACTACAGCTAGAGTTACAAAGTCGCTTGGGGGATGCTTGGCGACAAAAAGCAATTGTGGCCAAAATAGAAACACCTTTAGCCGTGAAAAATCTTCCCGAATTAATCATCCATGCCGCCGGTAAACAACCTTTTGGGGTGATGATTGCCCGGGGCGATTTGGCCGTAGAAATTGGCTATCAAAGACTCGCAGAAATTCAAGAGGAAATTCTCTGGTTATGCGAAGCGGCCCATATTCCGGTAATTTGGGCTACCCAAGTCCTAGAAAATCTGGTCAAGAAAAGTATTCCTTCCCGGGCCGAGATTACTGATGCCGCTATGGCCGAAAGGGCTGAATGTGTCATGCTGAATAAGGGGGAATATATCCGGGAAGCGGTGACAATTCTCGATGATGTTTTACAAAGAATGCAGACACACCAAGCTAAAAAAACGCCCCAATTACGCGCTCTCCATTCTTGGGTTTAAGCAGTTATCAGTTATTAGTTATCAGGAGCCGGTCGTCAGGAGCCGGTCGTCAGGAGCCGGTCGTCAGGAGATTATTTTTATTTATTCTCCCCAGTTCATAATTCATAATTCATAATTCATAATTCCTCACACCTTTTAAACAGGATTGAGAATCAGAGGCAAATTAACGCATATTATTGACCGCACCACTAACCAAACCAGCGCTAACATAGCGACCATAACCATCAAGACGGTTTTGTTGAGCGATTCGAGAGGGATTATTGACGAGATCGGCAACTCCCACACCCATCATCACCACGGAGATAACTGCGATTAAGTAGTTACGGACAAAAGTTGGATTTTGGTGGCTGACTAACATGGTTGTTACCTCTCTTTCCTGTCGATAACCTTAGAATACGAGAGGGTTTGGGGTGATGTCAGTCCCATAATTCCGGGTGACAGAAGTGGAAAAAAGTGGAATCCACAGATAAGCTATGATTTTGTGTCGATTAGAATCGGTAGATAGGGAATCGGGAACAGGAAAAGGGCAATATTCGTCATTAATCTGGTTAAATAATCAGTAAATTGCCTAAAAACTGACATATTCTCCAGAATATGACCCTAGAAACAGCGATTATGACCATAAAATTTCTCTGGCCTTTAGTTTTAGGATTATCTATTGTTATTATTGACAATGGGCAATATTTGAGAGCAGAAACGGTAACTTTGAGCGCCAGTCAACGGCAACAACTGCGATCGCTAGATGCTAAGATTATTTTACCTAACTATATCCCTCCCGGATTTCGGGCCAGCGAGATTAAAATCCTCGCAGAAGAGGGGAATGGATACGCAGTCCTCTTTGAAAATGCCGAGAATAGCTGTTTTTTGGTGGAAGGAATCGAAAACGCCAGGGGCGATGATGGTTTAGAATTAGAGGGAACCCTAGCGCTCAATTCTCCACTATTTGGAGAAGGATACTGGCTCAATTATGGTACACCCAAAAACTCGGAATTAAGGCAACAATTCCCCGAACCCGATTTGTATTCCGATTGGATGAAAATGGGAGAATATTTTTATCGTCTCAGTGGGGCATTAATTGCCCGGGAGGAGTATGATTATCCTAATTGCCGTCAGGATATTTCCCCATCGGAAGCGGTTAAAATAATCGAATCTTTTGGAGATAACAATTAAATTGAATTTATCTACAGTCATTTCTGATCTACAACAAAGAAGCAAGGAGCGGTTAGCTTGGTCTGATTTTTGCTGGTTAGGATTAGTAATAATTTTGGGACTGGTTATTAGGTTAACACAATTAACTAGCAAACCTCCCTGGACGGATGAATTTGCCACTATGGTTTTTAGTATTGGCAATAATTACCAGATAGTGCCGTTAAATCAGATAATTTCCCTCGCCACTTTATTCGCACCTCTCCAGAGCAATGATCGGGCAACTATTGGCGATGTAATTAAATTAGTTATTCAGGAGGACAATCATCCACCTTTATATTTTATTCTCGCCTATCTCTGGAATAAATTATTCTTTGATCGGGGAGAATATGTATCTTTAGAAGGAATGCGATCGCTGGCAGTTTTTTGGGGAGTTATTTCGATTCCTTTAATTTATTTTATCAGTAAATTGGTCTTTAAATCAGGCTCGATCGCTTTTCTGGCGGCGATTTTAATGGCGGTTTCTCCCTACGGGGTTTTTATCTCCCAAGAAGCGCGCCATTATACTTTAGCGGTTGTATTTGTCCTCATATCTTTAGCCTGTTTTCTTAGGGCAAGCGGCCAAATTATCCACCATCAAAGAATATCCCATACTTTGGTTTTTTTCTGGTTAATTGTCAACTGTCTAGGGTTATTAGTCCACTATTTTTTTAGTTTAACTATCCTAGCGGAAGCAATAACTTTATTATTGATTTTATTCAATCAAATCCAACAAAAAAACTTTTGGATAACTAATTGGTGGCGTTTAAGTTTAGTTTTTTTAGGTAACTTGAGCTTTATTATTATTTGGTTTATCACGTTTGTACCCAAAGATTATGGCAATCAGATGACCGGTTGGATTCAGAGAGACAATGATAGTTTTTTAGCAGTAATTAGCCCCTTTTTTCAATTGCTGGGAACATTAATTACTATGCTTTCTCTGCTCCCCGTTGAATCAGAATCTTTAATAATTATCTTGATTTCTGGGGCAATAATGATCGGTTTTTTTCTCTGGATTATCCCACAATTAAAAACAGCGTGGCTAGAATCCTATAAACCAGAATTAGGCATTCTCTCGGCATTTTTTCTCAGTTCAATTGCCATTTTTTTTGTCATCACCTATCTGCTCTCGATCGATATTACCCGGGGAGCTAGATATAGTTTTGTTTACTTTCCCTCGGTAATTTTAATTCTAGCAATTTTATTAGATAATTGTTGGCAAAGGCAGCGGAAAAGAATAGTAATTATTGTAATTATCATGGCTTTAGTTAGTTCCCTAAGTGTGACTTTTAATTTAGGCTATCGTAAGTATTATCGCCCGGATAAATTAGTTACCACTATCGAAAATAATAGCCGTTATCCGTTAGTAATTGCCACTAGCTATAGGAGTTTAGTGCAGGTGGGAGAAATGATGGGAATTGCTTGGGAATTTAACCAAAAATTTCCCGATAAAAACCCTAAGTTTATCTTAGTTAACTCAGAACAAAAGCCAGATTTTAATCTGCCCTCTTCTCCCCCTTTTGAATTATGGTTAATCAATTTCCATTCTTCAATAGATTTATCGGACTGTCAACTCTCAGAGTTATCCTCCAATTATGTGACAGGTTATCAATATCAAAAGTTTCTCTGTGGGCGATCGATGGATTATAATAGTAAAGTTAAGTAGGGCTATTAACTATGATTATTTGGGTAAATGAACAGATTGACCCCTGCGGTTTAGTACAAGCTTGTATTGCCTGTCAAGACGAACAAGCGGCAAAAGATTGTCATCAAAGTTGGTTAACCAGTCTTACGGACGAACAAAAACAAGCGGGGTGGGTGGCAGTTTTAAGAACCGTAGAATCTTGGGATGATGTACCTGTAAATGCTCTGAAGTTAAGTTATTAACTAGGGTTTGCGGCAAAAAGTTTTTCGTGGGTGTGGGGTGTTTTTAAAGTTGGATGGGGAGTTAATCCCACTATTAACAACGTCAATCGATGACAAAATTTTGGCTGCCAGAGCTTTGAGAGCAAAAACAGGCGAAAAGACAGAAGAGAAAGGAGATATCTGGCTAAAATAACGTCAGTTCCGGTTAAGCAGATTGTGCCATGACTTTCAGGAAAGAATAGGACTGACTGGCTAGGGTAAAATTAGGGTTTCGGCTTATCTCGAACTGAGGTTAAAATAAAAAATATTTCAGTTATCAATTTTTCGTGAATATCAGAAAAGAAATCACTTTATTGATGATGTCCATGGCATTTTCGGGTACATTTTTCGGTGAGGTTTTCGCAGCTCCACGTCTTGACTGGCACAGTGCCGATTTTGAAGGTCTGCGAGTAATTGCCGAGTCAGCTTGGAAGACCGAATACGAAGCAAAGAAACGCGGGGAAGAACTACACTTCAAATATGGGTTTCAAAATCTGGGTATTCTTTGGATTCCTTACTATCGTAATCTATCGGGAAAATCGCTCTATCAAACAATTATCGTTCCAGAGGGCAATTGTGATCGATTTTTACAAGAGAATATTCGACGAATCAATCGCGATGCCTACTGCTTTACACCCAGTAATCGTGGTTTAGCCCCCAACCGTCGAGGTGGTCGGATTTTCTAATTTTATATCTCCCTGGCTGTGGTAATTCTCAACTCAATTTTAGAGTGAGCAAGAAGGCTAAAGCCTAAAATAAAAAAGAGGGCAGGTTTTATCCCACCCTTTGGTCTTATTTTAAACGAATTACTAACCGGCGATCGGGTTCCACGCCGCGACTTTCCGTGGTTAAATCGTTTTCTTCCTGAAAAAAGGCATGAATTTGGCGACGTTCCGCCGAAGATAGGGCTTTTAATTCTATTTCCTGCCCTGTTTGCCGCACTTGCGTCGCCGCTTGATTCACCCAGTCGAAAAGTTCTGCCTGTCTTTGTTGACGATAGCCATTGATTTCGACAATATAGAACTGATGTTCTGCCGACTCGACACCAATATTCAGAATCGTATTAGCTAGGGATTGAATCGCATCCAGTCCCTCACCCTTGTTAGCGAGGAGAAGTTCCACTTGTTGGGGACTCAATTGACTACTATCAATAATTAACCAACAGGAGGAAGGTCCAGTTCCCAATTCCTGCACACCAATCTGGACATCTGCGGGCATGGCTATCAACTTTAGCAGTTTTTCCAGCCATTGTTTAGCTTTCTCGCTATTTTGCTCCCATATACTCATTACGATGTTTTTTCCTTTTTCTTGCTAGAACGTTTTTCAAAGGGGAGAGCATCGCGGGATTTTTCCGTTTTTTCCTGTTCCGCTACCAATTTTTGCAGGTTTTCCGGTAACGGTTCCCGCATCAAAATCACCGTTTGAATAGTTTGGAAGATGTTCGCGGTTAAGATATACATCAATACCCCCGCTGGTAAGGGGAAAAACAGGAACATCATACTAAAAATTATCGGGGTGATTTTATTCACCGTTTGCTGTTGTTGGGCTGCCCCCCCCGAAGGAGCGCCGGCACCGGATAACTCTTGGTTAACATAGATACTAATACCGAAAGCGATCACCATCGCCAAGATATCCCAGTGAATTTCACCATTGGCACCGGTTGCCCCAATTCTTCCCAGGGCCTCAATAAAGAGAAAACCCGTATTAGCGGCAATCCCCGGCACGATAACTTTAATACTGGCATCTCCGGGGGCTAAAGCGACGATGGAACCGTCTTCATTAACTTGCACCAGTTCTTGCCCTTTAACCACCTCGTAGGTGGGTTTTAGGTTATTTTCGGGCGCTTCCGTGGCTAATTGGCCCAAAGACTTGCCCTGGTCGTTTTGGAGGTCGATTTTTACCTGTTCTCCCGGGGCGATTTTATTGCCTTGGGGTAAAAAAGCGGTGATGGGATAGTGGAGAGACTCGTCAATATAGACGTTTTGGGGTTTGGTGGCATAGGGTTGGCGCTGCACGAGGGCGATTTGTTCGGTTGGCAGCACTTGTAAATCGACGGTGTAGTTAATATCCGAGAAGGGGGAACCCCGCAGCGTCGCAAATAAGGCCAAAAGAATCGGCATTTGTAATAACAGGGGTAAACAACCCGCTAGGGGATTGCCCAACTCCTGCATTAATTTGCCCATTTCCTCCTGTTGTTTTTGCGGGTCATTTTTGTAGCGTTGTTGAATTTCTGTCTGTCTTTCCTTCATCAAGGGTTGAGTGATTCGCATTTTTCTCATATTGCGAATCTGGCCGGCGCTGAGGGGAAAGACGGCAAATCTCACCACCAGCGTTAAAGCAATGATGGCGAAACCGTAACTATGCACAATCCGAAAGAAAAAATCTAGGATTGGCAACATGATATTTGTGGAAATAAATCCGACTCCAAAATCCATGGGTTTAATCTATGCCTTCTCGTTTAATGGGGTTGCACTGTAACAAATCTAATTTATCGAATCTCGGCGATCGATTATTTTGTTTTATTGACTGATGATCGATTCTAGGGGACGACCGGTTTTATCGGCGACTCTTTCGGCAATATAGTCATGAATTTCCCGGAATTTCGGCATCGAGCGCATTTCTAAACGACTTCTATCCTTGAGAGTTACGACAATATCCCCCCAAATACCAATTCCTCTCGGCATTTTTGCCACTTTTGCCACTTCTGAATAGATAATATCTGTGCGATCTCGTCCCATCCAACCCCCGGTGATCGAAATCCGCCGATCGGTTATCTTATATCTTAACCAGATTGCCCGTACCACTGCCCCAACGGTCAAAGGTAAACAAATCACCGTAAATCCTAGCAGGATATTGATGATTAGGTCGCCGATGTGCGGACCCCCTTCATAAAAAGTTTCTTCTTTAATGCCCATGAATTATATTGGCCTTCACTAACAACTGCTTTAATTCTCGCAAAAAATGTTCATAATTGCACTCGATCGCCCCTGGACGGATAATGATTATCCCTCGCCATCCTGCTGCTATTTCTGGCAATAACTGCCGAATTACCGCTCGTATTTGCCGTTTGAGTCGATTACGAACCACCGCTTTTTTACTAACTTTCTTGCTAATCGAGATACCAAAACGACTGGGGAGAGGGTGATCTGGGCAAGAATCCTCTAAACTAATTAAGGTTAAGTGGGAACCGTGATAACGCCTCCCTTTTCCATAGACAGCTTGAAAATCCTGTCGATGTTTTAAGCGATGAATTTGGGGTAGTCCCACGAAAATTAGTCGGTTCCCAGAATAACCTAAACACTTAAACGATAGCGCCCTCTTTTCCGACGAGCTTTAATTACTTTGCGTCCGTTGACGCTACGCATTCTCGCTCTAAATCCAGAAGTGCGCTTCTGTTTGCGCGTGGTTCCTTCTAAAGTACGTTTACTCACTGCTGATTTTTCTCCTTAAGATAGAGTTACTCTATAGATATAAAGACACAATTTTTGATTATAACAAAATTACTAGGAATTGGGAAGCCCATGGTCAAGCTCCGTTTTGGTCGAGATATCTGCAATTATCTCCCAGTGGCTGAAAAGCGCGAATGGTTAGTCACTAATGGAATCGGTGGTTTTGCTGCGGGAACTGTGGCCGGATTGCTAACTCGCTGTTATCATGGCCTCTTGATCGCTGCTTTGGCTCCACCGACGCAAAGAACGCTTCTTGTGACTAAAATCGATGAATCGGTACAATATAACCAGAAAATTTATCATCTGGCCAGCAATCGCTGGTTAGGTGCTACGATCGAACCCCAAGGCTATATTAATATCGAAAGTTTTCATCTGGAAGGCACAATTCCCGTCTGGACTTTTACCTGTGGGGATGCCTTACTAGAAAAGCGCCTTTGGATGGAACAGGGAGAAAATACCACCTATACTCACTATACCTACCGTCGTGGCAATTCTCCCCTAACTCTCAATCTGACTGCTTTTGTCAATTATCGTGATTTTCACGGCAATACCCAGGGTTTTAACTGGCAAATGGCTATTAGTCCCCTGGAAAAAGGAGTAAGAGTGATTGCCTATGACAATGCTGTACCTTTTTATCTATTAATCAGTCAGGGAGAGGTTTTTCCCGCTCATATCTGGTATTATCGCTTTGATTTGGCCGTGGAACGTTATCGGGGTTTAATCGATCGAGAAAATCATCTCCATGGGGCTAGTTTTTCGGCTACTCTTAGAGTGGGAGAATCGGTGACAATTGCCGCTAGTACCCGTCCCGATCCGAATTTAGACGGTCAATCTTCTCTAGAGTCTCGCTATCGCTACGAAAATAGTCTGATTAATCCCCAGCAGCCCGAATGGATTCAACAACTTACCCTCGCTGCCGACCAGTTTATCGTTAGTCGTCCTCTCCGGGATCAACCGGAGGGCAAAACGATAATCGCGGGTTATCCTTGGTTTGGTGATTGGGGTCGCGATACGATGATCTCCCTAAGAGGATTAACTTTGACTACAGGCAGATCTGCGATCGCGCGTCAGATTTTACTAACTTTTTCCCGTTATCTAGACCAGGGTTTATTGCCGAATTTACTGCCCGATGGGGGAGAAATGCCCGAATATAACGCTGTCGATGCTATTCTTTGGTATTTTGAAGCCATTCGTTCCTATTTTAACCAAAGCCAAGATTTTGAGTTTCTCAGAACTATTTATCCCGCTTTAACGGAAGTGATCGCTTGGTTTCGTCGCGGTACTCGCTACAATATTCACCTAGATGACGATGGTTTGATCTATGCCGGCGAAGCGGGAGTACAATTGACTTGGATGGATGCCAAAGTTGATGATCTGGTGATTACTCCCCGCATCGGCAAACCCGTAGAAATTAATGCCCTTTGGTTCAATGCCCTCAAAATAATGGTTCAATTTGCCCATTATTTGGGCATGGATGCCACTGATTACGAAAAAATGAGAAAAATGACCTTAAAAGGGTTTTCTCGCTTCTGGGACGATTCTCTAGGGTATTGTTACGATGTTTTAGATACGGACAAGGGTAATGATGCCAGTTTACGACCGAATCAACTTTTTGCCCTGTCTTTGTCGGTGGAGGAGTTATTAAATTCCTCACAGAAAAGGGCTATTGTCGATATTTGTGCTTTAAAATTGTTGACTTCTCGCGGTTTGCGATCGCTAGATGCCGATCATCCTGATTACCTTGGCGTTTACAGTGGCGATCGCTTAAAAAGAGATAGTGCCTACCATCAGGGGACAGTCTGGGGATGGTTATTAGGGGCATTTATCGAGGCCCATCTGAAAGTCTATCGCGATCCCATTCTAGCTGAGAGTTTTTTAACACCGATGATCGACCATCTTCGGGATAGCTGTATCGGTAATTTAAGCGAAATTTTCGATGGTAATGCCCCTTTTACCCCTAGGGGTGCTTTTGCCCAAGCATGGACAGTGGCAGAGGTATTAAGGGTTTGGCAAGTGATCCGAGAATTTTCGCCATAATCCTTTAAAATGAGCAATTGTTAGGTGTGTTAGACCAGCTAAAGGACCGACCCTAAAAACCTCAGTCAGACCGTTATAGACAAAACTCTCATGGAGAAACCGCAAGTTATTTTTCTCGATGCTGTGGGGACTCTTTTTGGAGTAAAAGGCAGTGTCGGAGCAATTTATAGTCAAATAGCAGCTGATTTTGGGGTAGAGGTGGCGGCCGAGAGTCTAGAACAATCTTTCTTGGCTATTTTCCCCACTTCTCCCCCCCTAGCTTTTCCTAAGGTTGAACCGGCACAAATTCCCGAGTTAGAGTATCGCTGGTGGCGATCGCTGACTGGGGCAGTTTTTAATAATTTAGGTTATCTGGAACGATTTCCCGATTTTGAGGCTTTTTTTGGCGAACTTTATCATCATTTTGCCACGGCCGAGCCTTGGGTCCTGTACGAGGATGTCATTCCCGCTTTAAGACTCTGGCAGATTCAGGGGATCGAGTTGGGCATTATTTCTAATTTTGATAGTCGTATCTACCAAGTTTTGGCCGAATTAGGCTTAGAATATTTTTTTCGATCGATCACGATTTCTTCCCAGACAGGAGCGGCTAAACCCGATCCGGAAATTTTTCAAATCGCCCTACAAAAACATGATTGTTCCCCCGCACAAGCTTGGCATATTGGCGATAGTAAAAAAGAGGATTATCAAGGGGCAAAAGCCTTGGGTATAGAAGCGTTTTTAATTAAAAGATAAAAGCGAGAAAAAGTCTTTCAGTGGGAAGAGGGGATAGGGAGGAAACACATATCCCCTCTTCCCAAATACCTAAACAATTTTTGATGTGGAGGTGTTAGACTGATTCCTGGGATGGGATGGCAGTCGCTTCTGACTGAGCAGCGTTAGGATCTGTCTCTTTGGGGGCGGCCACTTTTACCAAAGCATGACGCAAAACATCTTCTCCGAGAGTGTATCCTCGCACTAACTGCTCCACCACCGTGCCTTCGGGATGTTCATCGGTGTACTCCCGCATCATCGCTTCGTGGTAGGTGGGATCAAAGGGTTGACCTTCCGGACGCATGGGGGAAACGCCTAAACGCTTGAGACTCTCCACTAAGATTTTATAGACCCCTTGGTAACTCTTGTGAATACCCATCTCGCCATCATTAGCCGGTTTAATTTGAGTACGGGCGCGCTCAAAATTATCCACCACGCCAAGAATTTCCATCAGGGTTTTGCCCTTGATTTTTGTTTCCAGTTCCTCTTTTTCCTTGGCTGTGCGTTTGCGAAAATTGTCGAACTCGGCCGCTAGAGTGATATAGCGTTTCTTGTAGGCATCAACCTGCTGGGTTTGTTCCTCTAACTGCTGTTTGAGAGTGTCGATTTCCTCTTGTAGAGCATCGATAGTCATTCCCCCTAGAAGGGAAAATTCCTCGCTAGAGGCTGCCTGGTTCGTCACCGTTTTGGCTTCATCGGTGACACTGGCTTCCGATTCGGTGGTAAGGGATTCGGGGTAATTAGGAAAGGATTCTTGGTTTTCGTCGAAAATTACTGAGTTATTCGGTTCTGCACTCATAGTATACAATTTTATTGGGTAATTTGGCAATATATGACCATTTACTGCTAATTTTGGTCTTTAAGTACCAGCTAATAATCAAGGTTTAACCTTTAATGTAACATTTTGTGGACAAGATCCGTAACTGGATATAAGCGACCCCGATAGATAATCGGTGATCTAGAAAAATTTTTGCTAGAATGCAATTCTCTCAGTAAAATTGGGAACATTTAAGGGTAGTGGAGAGGTTAAGAATCGTCTATGACATTTTCTTCCAAGAAAACCCGTGCCGTTGCCCTGCGCAATTACTTTTCGCCCTTTGGTAACAAGTTGGTGCAGTCGGGCTATATCGGTGCCGACCAGATGCAACAGGCCCTAGTGGAAACACGGAAATCGGGACGATCGCTAGTAGAAATATTACAACAACTAACCGGGCGCCCTTTGCCCCCGGATTTACAGCGACAGTATAAGAAAAACCAGTTATTTGAACTAAAAATTCTCTACGGAGTCGAATCGCTCGACCCCGAATTAACCGATGTGGATGGACTGGAAATAGCCCGATTGATCGATTCTTTGATTCCGATCGATCTTTGTCGTCGCTATCGTCTCATCCCCCTGCGAAAGATCGAAGGAGAGCCGGCTGCGATTTTGATAGCCATGGTCGATCCCGACAACCTCGAGGCTTCCGACGATATTAATCGTATTCTCCGTCCCAAGGATTTAGGTTTACAGCGTTTGGTGATTACCAGCGAAGATTATGAAAGATTACTGGAAAAATTCCACTCGGCTCAATCGGAACTAGAACAGGAAAAAGCCCGACTGCAAAAAGAAAAAGACCTGGAAAAACTCTCGGATCTCACCGATATTGTCGGCAATATTGATGTGGCCTCCGGGGGTGCTAACGATGAAGTGGCCGATGATCTCGGAGAAGGGGACGCTAATCAAGCCCCCGTCATCAACCTCGTCAATAAAATTCTAGCTAAAGCCCTACAGGAATGGGCTTCCGATATTCACATCGAACCCCAAGAAGAATTCCTGAAAATTCGCTTTCGCAAAGATGGAGTTCTTCATCAAGCTTTTGATCCACTGCCGAAAAAAATTACCCCGGCGGTGACAGCCCGTTTTAAAATCATGGCCGATCTCGATATCGCCGAACGTCGTCTTCCCCAAGATGGTAAAATTCGGCGGATATATCAAGGGCGGAAAGTGGATTTTCGGGTTAATACCCTACCCAGTCGCTACGGGGAAAAAGTCTGTTTACGGATTCTCGACAACTCGGCTACCCAGTTGGGTTTAGATAAACTAATCACCGACCAAAAGACCCTGCAAATCGTCCGAGACATGGCCAGTCGTCCCTTTGGTCTGTTGCTGGTGACAGGCCCGACCGGTTCGGGGAAATCCACCAGTTTATACTCGGTGTTAGCCGAAAGAAATCACCCCGGGGTCAATATTAGTACGGCCGAAGATCCGATCGAATATTCTCTACCGGGCATCACCCAGGTGCAGGTAATTCGCGAAAAAGGCATGGATTTCGCCTCGATTTTGCGGGCATTCATGCGACAAGACCCGGATGTGATTCTGGTGGGAGAAACTAGGGACAAGGAAACGGCCAAAACAGCGATCGAGGCCGCCTTAACCGGTCACTTGGTCCTAACTACCCTACACACCAACGATGCCGCAGGTGCGATCTCTCGTCTCGATGAGATGGGGGTTGAACCGTTTATGATTTCTGGTTCTCTCTTGGGAGTCTTGGCCCAGCGTCTCGTGCGGCGCGTCTGTACCGAGTGTCGGCTCGCCTATCACCCCAGCCAAGAGGAATTGGCCCGTTTTGGTCTTGCCGCCGCCAATGAACGGGAAGTGACCTTTTATAAGGCTAATACCCTAACCATAGAAGAAATTCAACAGGCACGAAAACAGGGCAATCTCTGCGTTAAGTGTAGCGGCAGCGGTTATAAAGGTCGCGTCGGTGTCTATGAGGTAATGCAGAATAGTGAACGACTACAGCAGTTAATTAACCAAGGGGCAACCACCGATCGCATTAAGGAGACGGCCGTCGATGAGGGCATGGTGACACTCCTAGCCTACAGTTTAAATCTGGTGCGCGAGGGTTACACCACCCTCGAAGAAGTGGAACGGGTGACATTTACCGATTCCGGTCTGGAAGCGGAACTAAAAGCCAAACGGAAAAGCGGTTTAATCTGTCGTGGTTGTCGCGCCGAACTACAACCAGAATGGCTCGATTGTCCCTATTGTATGACACCGCGATTTAGTGATTAAGACAGTTTTTCAGTTATCAGTTATCAGTTATGAGATTTGAGTTTTAAGTAAGGAGTATTAAGTGAGTAGTCTTAAATAGCACTTTCCCAATGTCTTTTCACTATTCACTGGTTACTGGTTACTGTTCACTGATTTTACCTTATAGATGGGGTTTAACTTATGGAATTAATGATCGAAGATTTAATGGAACAATTGGTCGAGATGGGCGGTTCCGATATGCACATTCAGTCTGGGGCGCCGGTCTATTTTCGCATTAGTGGCAAACTGTCCCCGATTAATGAAGAATCTTTAACCCCGCAAGATTGTCAGAAATTGATTTTTAGTATGCTCAATAATACCCAAAGAAAAGAGTTAGAGCAGAATTGGGAATTAGACTGTTCCTACGGGGTGAAAGGATTAGCAAGATTTAGGGTCAATGTTTATAAAGAAAGGGGGGCTTATGCAGCTTGTTTACGGGCTTTGTCCTCTAAAATTCCTAACTTTGAACAATTAAATTTACCTAGAGTAGTACGGGAGTTATCGGAAAGACCGAGGGGATTAATTCTCGTAACTGGCCAAACAGGTTCAGGTAAAACTACCACTTTAGCGGCAATTTTAGACTTAATTAATCGGACTAGGTCTGAACATATTTTAACTGTAGAAGACCCAATTGAATACGTTTTTCCTAATATAAAAAGTCTGTTTCACCAACGACAAAAAGGAGAAGATACCAAGAGTTTTGCTAACGCTTTAAGAGCATCTTTACGGGAAGATCCTGATATTATCCTTGTGGGAGAAATGCGGGATTTAGAAACAATTAGTTTGGCAATCACGGCGGCAGAAACCGGTCACTTAGTCTTCGGAACCCTACACACTAGCTCGGCAGCGGGAACAGTGGATCGGATTATTGACGTTTTTCCGGCTAACCAACAGGCACAAATTCGCGCCATGTTATCCAATTCTTTACTAGCAGTTTTTAGTCAAAACCTAGTCAAGAAAAAAAATCCTAAACCGGGGGAATTTGGTCGGGCAATGGTACAGGAAATCATGGTGGTAACTCCAGCGATCGCTAACCTAATTCGGGAAGGAAAAGCCCCCCAAGTCTATTCAGCAATTCAAACGGGAATGAAGTTAGGAATGCAAACCATGGAACAGGGATTAGCTAATTTAGTTGTTAGGGGTGTTGTCTCTTTGGAAGAAGCCATTTCTAAAAGCGGTAAACCCGATGAATTACAACGTCTTATCGCCGGGGCTGGTGCTAACGCTAAAGCCCGGATTTAATAACAAATAGTAACCTTTAAGCGTTCGTCAGCCCCTATCAGTTATCAGTGAACAGTAACCAGTAATCAGTGAAAAGAAAGTACCGAAGTTTTCACTTAACACTATCTACCCACTTAAAACTCCAATCTGATAACTGATAACTGATAACTGATAACTGATAACTGATAACTGATTTGTCCTATGCCTAATTTTGTCGCACAAGTTAAAAACGGCTCTGGAAAAGTTTTCCAAGAGAAAGTTGAGGCCATGTCTCCCGAACAGGCCCGGTCGATGCTGAAGGCGAAATATGCCGCCGTCGGTAAGGTCAAAAAAGTGGGGGGAGAGATCGATCTTTCCGGTTTAAAGTTGATGTTTGCCAGCATTTCCATCAAAGATAAAGCGGTTTTTTCCCGTCAATTTTCGGTAATGATTAATGCTGGTGTGGCGATTGTGAGATGTTTGGGAGTTTTGGGGGATCAATGCGGTAATCCCAAGATGAAAAAAGCCCTACAAGCGATTAGTGCTGAGGTACAGCAAGGGAGTCCGTTATCGGAAGCGATGGCCAAACATCCCGAATGTTTTGATGAACTTTATGTCAGTATGGTCGAAGCTGGAGAGACGGGGGGGGTACTCGATGAAGTGCTGAACCGTCTCTCGAAACTTTTGGAAGATATGGCCCGCTTGAAAAACCAGATTAAATCAGCGATGACTTATCCGGTAGCGGTGGGAATTTTGGCGGTAATTGTGTTTTTCGGGATGACAATTTTTTTAATTCCCGTGTTTGCGAAAATTTTCATCGATTTAAACGTGCCACTACCGGCCTTAACGCAATTTATGCTCTTTTTAAGTGGTGTGATGCGTAGTTGGTTAATTTTAATTCCGATTGTCACCATTGTTGCCACGGTTTTTTTACTGCGTCGCTATTACAAAACCCCGATGGGTCGTCTGCAAATTGACCAGTTTTTCCTTAAAATGCCTCTTTTTGGTGATTTGAATGAAAAATCGGCTGTGGCTAGATTTTGCCGGGTTTTTGGGACTCTGGCGCGTTCTGGTGTCCCGATTTTAAGTTCCCTCGACATCGTTTCTAATACGGTGGGTAATCAGGTAATTGCCAATGCGATCGCTGGTGCCAAAGCGGAAATTCAGCAGGGGGGAATGATGAGTTTGGCCCTACAAAAAGCCAATGTTTTCCCACCTTTGGCAATTCAAATGATTAGTATTGGCGAGGAAACAGGAGAATTAGATGCCATGATGATGAAAGTGGCGGATTTCTACGAAGATGAGGTGGAACAGGCCATTAAAGCTTTAACCAGTATCATTGAACCCTTGATGATGGTTGGTGTTGCGGGGATGGTGGGAACTATTCTTTTGTCTATGTACCTGCCCATGTTTAAAATCTTCGATGCGTTGGGATAAGTTGATCAGTGATCAGTGACTATTGCCGGTAGCTGGAAATCGGCAAGATTTGAATTTTCATCTCCTTTTATTTGATTAGGTGAATCTGTGTCTTACGAAACTTTATTAGCGGAATATAGCTGTCGTGAGGGGGCGATCAAATTATTGCGACAATATCGCCCCTATTTAGAGTTAATTCCTAGTATGCGTCGTCCTGAAGAGAGTTTAATTACTATTCCCTTGCCCTTGGTCAGAATTCGTCCATCTTCTGCCCTTGAATCTAGAAAGACGGTACAATTAGCCTGTGATTTGGCGATTCTGATGTGTGATCCGGAATGGAAAATTAAATTAGGTTCAGAAATCCTGATTTTTATCCATCGTCCGGGGGAAGATTTTTCTGATTTGTTGAAACGCTGGCGCGAAACACAAATATGTTTAGATAAAGAATATGAATGGTTAATGCCCCCCAGAGAACAACATATGTTTAGTGAAGGTGCAGAAACAATTCATCCTTTATTTGTGGTTTTTGATCAAACGGCCGAGAGAATAAAAAAGGGTTTAAGAGGGGCTTTTTTACCGATGGTTGTTCAAAGTTATCGGCCAGCTTTGATTGATGATTGCTTAGAATTAGTCGATCAAGATTAGCTGACTCTCTGGGGTGAGTATAAAGGGAACAGTTGACGATGGTTAAGTTCCTAAAATCAAGCCCTGACGATGGCAATTAAGCAGCGAAATTTCCTGTCCAGAAACCCTTTCTAACATCTCGACGAGATGATCGGGCTGTAGTAAAGTGCCATCATTGCGACAACTGCCCACATAGCACAAAACGGCTTCCTTGTCAACAGTTTTTAACTCTAATTCATATAATTGTTCTCGCAGATTAATCGTGACTTTTTTGCCGGATTTGGTGGTTTTTTCCCGTTCCATCACCGTTGCTTGCTTAATCGCCTCGAGCCAATTTTGCCATTGTTGGCAGTCGATTCCCTCACTGTTAAAAGTGAGCAAATACTCCGCTTTTTCCAACAAACGGGTGGCAGCCGGGGCATTTAAGGGAATTTCTTCCACCTGATAAACTGGTAAATCTGCGGGCAATTGTGCGCTTAATTGCTGTTTAAACCTCTCTAAATCGATCACTTTTGTCAATTCAAAATCGACAATCTCACCGCTACTGGTTGCTCCCAAGGATAAAGCATTGGCGATCGAAATGCGCGGACCAGGGTGAAATCCACCGGTAAAGGAAATGGGAATAGCAGCCCGACGGACGACGCGATCAAATAAACGCACCAGATCCAAGTGGCTAACTAGGGCCATTTCGCCAATTTTGCCAAACCAAACCCGAATTCTTTGGGTGCGTTCTTGATTGGGTTGAAAATGTCCGGCAAAAGCGGGAATCGGGGGCGCTTCAATGACGATATTATGACCAAAATCGAGGCTACAAACGCCACAATGGGAACAACCCTCAAAAGAACAATCGGGGACCGTTGCCGCGTCTAGGGCGCGTTTTAAGTCCTCCTGTAGCCATTTTTTATCGATACCGGTATCCAGATGATCCCAGGGCAAAGGACGCTCTAAAATATCTTTGTCTGCATCGGCAAAAATATGCCATTCTCCCTGTTCTATCTGACGATATTTCCAAGTTAAACCGGATTCTTTGATCGCCTGTGACCATGCTTGATAGGCTTTCTCTGTATTATCCCACCAAGCATCCATCCCGGCTCCCAATTGCCAAGCGCGCAGCACCACTTTCCCTAAACTTCTGTCACCGCGACCGATAAAATCTTCCATGGCCGAGATGCGGACATCGGTATAATTGACTTTTACCCCTCTCATGCCTTGGAATTCCTGTCTTAATAACTCCTGTTTGCGGATAAATTCGGCCGTCGAGACGGAATGCCACTGGAAGGGGGTATGGGGTTTAGGGGTAAAATTAGAGATAGTTAGGGTAAAATCGAGGGGTTTCCGCTTCGGTAAACGACATTCCCGACGCAACCAACGCAGGGTTTCCGCGATACCGATGACATCCACATCGGTTTCCCCTGGCAAACCGATCATAAAATAGAGTTTGACCTTATCCCAACCCTGTTCGACAGCAGTTTTTATCCCTCTGAGTAATTCTTCGTTGGTTAACCCTTTGTTAATCACATCGCGCATTCGTTGGGTTCCCGCTTCCGGTGCAAAGGTTAAACCCGATTGACGATTGCCCCCAATTATGTTAGCAATATTTTCGTCAAAGCGATCGACTCTTTGACTGGGTAAGGATAGAGATATATTCTCATTCTGGAGACGGTTTTTAATCTCCATACCCACGGCAGGTAGAGCTAGATAATCGGAGCAACTGAGAGATAATAAGGAAAATTCGTTATATCCCGTCGCTCGCATTCCTTTTTCAATCGATTCGATTACTGCTTCCGGTTGCACATCCCGCGCGGGACGGGTTAACATCCCCGGTTGACAGAAACGACATCCCCTAGTGCAACCGCGACGAATTTCCACCACCAGGCGATCGTGAACCGTTTCCACGAAGGGAACTAAACCGATAGAATAGGCTGGGATAGGAGTCGCTACCCGGCGTAAAATTCTTGGCGGTACATCGTCACGATTGGGGATAACTGCACCGATTGGGGTGACATCGTAGAAACGCGGGACATATACCCCCGGAATTTGGGCTAAATCTAGTAATAGTTCTTCTTTGCTTAGATTAGCTAGTTTACCTTCTTCTAAAATTAAACCGATTTCTGGCAATAATTCTTCGCCATCACCAAGGGCGATAAAATCAAAAAAGTCGGCATAGGGTTCGGGGTTAGAGGTGGCAGTTTGTCCCCCGGCAAAAATTAGCGGATAGTTACCCGAGTCTCTTGCTCTCCAAGTCAAGGGAATTGCCGCTAGGTCGAGCATTTCTAAAATATTGGTGGCTCCTAGCTCATAACTGAGACTAAAACCCAGAATATCAAAATCTGTGAGGCAACGACGGGATTCTAGGGCAAATAAGGGGGTTTTTGTCTGTTTGAGTTTTTGGGCTAAATCCGGTGCGGGTAAATAAGTGCGATCGCAGAGTTGGCGGGGTTGAGCATTGAGGATATTGTAGAGGATAATATGGCCGAGGTTAGATGCCCCCACTTCGTACACTTCCGGATAGGTTAACACCCAACGCACCACAGCACTTGCCCATTCTTTATGTTTAGCGCCTAACTCGTTGCCCAAATAACGCGCTGGTCGAAAAATGTCGGGGGTAAGCAGTTGGTCTAAAGCAATAGTCACGGCAATCTACCTCAGATATCGTCAGCAATGGGTGCTTTTCTACTATAGCAGCCAGAATCGAGTCAGTATTCAGGAGTCGGGAGATAGGGTTTTGGGGTGATAGGGTTTTGGGGTGATAGGGTTTTGGGGTGATAGGGTTTTGGGGTGATAGGGTTTTGGGGTGATAGGGTGATAGGGTGATGAGACAGCTTCCCCACTTCCCCACTTCCCTATCTACCCCACTTCCCCACTTCCCCACTTCCCCACACCCCACTTCCCCACACCCCACTTCCCCACTTCCCCACACCCCACTCCCCCACTTCCCCATCTCCCTAAAATTCCAGAGGCTATAAGATAATTAAGCGACGATGAAAGAACCGTTAATTGAATTGAGAGGAGTATCGAAAAGATTCGGGGATAATGTTATTCTCGATGGTTTAGATTTAACCATTTATCGAGGGGAGGCCCTGGTAATTATCGGGCCGTCGGGAACGGGAAAATCAACGGTTTTACGGTTAATTGCGGGATTAACGGGGATAAATGCTGGAGAAATTCGTATTAAAGGTCAATTGCGTCAGGGATTGCTAGAAGATGGTCGAGAAGCGATGCGAACTTCCTTAGTTTTTCAACAAACGGCCCTGTTTGATTCTCTCACCGTCGGGGAAAATGTCGGTTTTTATCTTTATGAACAAACTAATTTAAAAAAAGCCATAATTAGGGAATTAGTGGAAAAAAGCCTGGAAATGGTCGGTTTACAGGGAATTAGTGACCTTTATCCTTCGGAACTATCGGGGGGAATGCGTAAACGGGTGGCTTTTGCCCGCGCTATTATCACTAATCCCGATAATCCGGCTGATAATCCTGAATTACTGCTGTATGATGAACCTACCGCCGGATTAGACCCGATAGCTTCCACAATTATCGAGGATCTAGTGCGGACTCTCCATGAAAAATCAGGGTCTGCGAACACTTATGTGATGGTTTCTCACCAACAAAGCACCATCCGACGCACCGCCGATCGAGTAGTATTTCTCTATCAGGGAAAAGTGCAATGGCAGGGATTAGTGGCAGATATCGATCGTACCGATCATCCCATGATCCGGCAATTTTTTAGCGCCAGCATTGAAGGCCCGATTAGGACAATCGTTTAAGCTAGATTAAGCTAAATTAAGAACTATCGAGAATGAGAGAAAAATCATGCAGAGTTCGCGAGCTTTACGGGAAGGAAGACTAGGTTTGTTTGCTCTAGGCGGATTATTGGTCTTTGGGGCGCTCGCTATCTGGGTTCGCGGGGGAGGATTTGGTCAAAGAACCTATCAATTAATCTTCGAGTTTGCCGACGTGGAAGGGTTACAAGTCGGGGCGCCGGTGCGTTTTCGCGGGGTGAGAGTGGGAAGAATTACAAGTTTTATCCCGGGAAGCAATCAAGTGGAAGTTATTGCCGAGATTGCTTCTGCTACTTTAGTTATGCCTAGGAAGGTAACTGTTACTACCAATCTTTCCGGATTAATTGGGGAGGCAGCCATCGATATCACTCCCTTAGTTTCTTTAAGTGCTGAGGCCAAAAATCTCGACCCTCTGGCTCCCGACTGTGATCAACAGTTAATTCTCTGTAATAATACTCGTTTACAGGGGACAACAGGAACACAATTAATGTCTAGTGTTGGTCGTTTAGTGGATACTTTTACCAGTCCTGAATTTGTGGGTAATCTCAATGATGTCACCAAAAATACCGCTATAGCAGCTCAAAAAATCGCCCGTTTATCCGATGATACCTCCCAGACTATCCGTAATGCCCAAAGAGAAATCTCTCGTCTATCTTTGGAATTAGCTACCACCAGTCGCTCGGTCACTAATACGGCTAATAATGCCTCCCGTTTTGTCAATACTTTAGATAATACCGTTCAGGAAAATCGCAGTCAAATCAGCAGGACTTTTCAACAATCTTCCCAATTGGTCGCTAATCTCAATGCTGTTCTCAGCGAAAATCGCGGACAAATTGTTGATACTCTCGGTAATATTAATCAAGCTAGTTTAGGTATTGGTAGTCTCGCTAATAATCTCAATAATACCGCCCTGAGGTTGAATGCAGGTTTAGATGAAATTGATACTAAACAAGTCATGCAAAATATCGAGACTATTTTGAATAATGCGGTGGAAACATCGAATAATTTACGAGAAATTACTAAAACTATTAACGATCCTGCTACAATTGTCGTACTGCAAAAAACTCTCGAATCCGCTAGGGTTACTTTTGAAAATACTCAAAAAATCACCTCCGATATCGATGAGTTAATCGGTGATCCCCAATTCCGCGAGAATTTAAGACGTTTAATCGATGGCTTAAGTAATCTGCTTTCTTCCGGGGAACAATTAGAATATAATTTGCGTATCGCTCAAACTTTAGATACCATGACTCAAGAGTTAGCTAAACAAAAAGTTTTGACCATCTCTCGACCTTTAAATCCTAAGCAAATGCAACTCTATCCCCAATTTATCGTTCAACAACCACAAACGAGTGAAAAATGACAAAACAGCACAATTCAAGAGATAGAATATGAATTATGAATTATGAATTGTGAATTATGAATTATGAATTAGGGAGAATAAATAAAAATAATCCTCCTGTCTCGGAGTCTCCTGTCTCGGAGTCTCCTGTCTCGGAGTCTCCTGTCTCCTGATGGCTAAAATAACTGATAACTGATAATAATATGTTGAAATCAATTTGTATTACTCTTGGAACTCGTCCCGAAGCGATTAAATTAGCTCCCGTTATTCGTGCTTTTCAAGAATCGGAACAGTTTCAAACCCATGTAATTCTGACGGGACAGCATAAAGAAATGGTAGCGCAGGTGATGGAATTATTTGCTTTCAAAGCAGATGAAAATCTCGATATTATGCAAACTCGTCAAACGTTAACTGATATTACTTGCCGCAGTTTACGGGGTTTAGAAACGGTTTTTGAGCGCATAAAACCAGATTTAATTATTGTGCAAGGTGATACTACCACTGCTTTTGCTGCTGCTTTAGCGGCTTTTTATCAACAAATTCCTATCGCTCATGTGGAAGCAGGATTAAGAACTAATGATATCTATAATCCCTATCCCGAAGAAGCTAATCGCCGCCTAATTTCTCAACTGACTACCCTACATTTTGCTCCCACTACTTTAGCCGTGGAAAATTTACAAAAATCCGGGGTGACAGGAAATATTCACCACACCGGTAATACGGTTATTGATGCTTTATTAAGCGTAGCCAAAACCGCCCCAGAATGTCAAATTGCGGGCTTAAATTGGTCAGATTATCGGGTTTTATTAGCTACGGTTCACCGCCGGGAAAATTGGGGCGAACCCTTACAGGATATTATCAAAGGATTCACTTTGTTGTTAGAAAAATATACCGATACAGCCCTATTATTACCCCTCCATCGCAATCCCACCGTCCGAGAACCAATAAAGTCCGCTTTGGGCAATCATCCCAGGGTATTTTTAACTGAACCTCTCGATTATGCCGAGTTAGTGGGGGCGATTCAACGCTGTTATTTATTATTAACTGATTCTGGGGGCATTCAAGAAGAAGCCCCTAGTTTAGGAAAACCGGTTTTAGTATTGCGAGAAACCACGGAAAGACCGGAAGCAGTACAAGCGGGAACAGCGAAATTAATTGGTACTAATCCAGAGCAAATTTTAGCACAAGCGGGAGAATTATTAGGGGATAAAATCGCCTATGATCGTATGGCTAATGCAATTAATCCTTTTGGAGATGGACAAGCATCCCAAAGAATCCTCCAAATCGTCCAAGATTTTTTGGCTTAATCTATGACTACTTGGTTGGGTATCGACCCCGGATTAGCGATTGTCGGTTGGGCTATTCTCCGGGATAATAGTGAGTTAATGCCGATTTTAGTCGATTACGGCACGATCGAAACTTCTAAAAATCTTTCTACTGCCCAGCGTTTGATTGAAATTGAACGGGATTTAAAGGAGTTAATCGCAGAATATAAACCGGGGGAAATTGCCGTGGAAATGCCCTTTTTTAACCGGCAAATCAAGGCAGCCGGTGGAGTCCTGCAAGCATTGGGAATTATCAATCTAGTTAGCTGTCGCGATGGGGGAATTGAACCGATTTTCCTCCATCAAGCTAGTTGGAAATGTCATCTGGGCCATGGTAGGGCCACTAAAGCGGAGGTGGCCGAACAAATTAAGTATTTATTCGGATTGACAAAAATGCCCATTAATGATGCTGTAGATGCTATAGCGATCGCATACGCTGCTTTCAGTGGCGTTCGCAATCAAATCTCTTGAAGCAATTTGACGAAATTGGCGCAAAAATTTAGCTGACAACTAAAAGCCATCTTTAAGCTTGCACTATCTTAGTTCGATGGGACGGTTGAAGATAATAAGGCCTTCAAATATCTTTGATTAGCGTTGGGTTTCCTTCCTCAACCCAACCTACCATATCAGCGATCGCACCAAAGGGTTTAAGTGTGGAATTGTGATAATTGGCTCTTCTGGTTTTCGTGTGTTAATTTTTGTTATGAATTAAAGCAAGCAAACAGCTTAAGTCGAAGATGTTGAAAATTGGTAAATCCATAACTCATTCTTTTAATAAGCTTTATTTTGGTATTCATTCCCTCAATTAA
>NZ_JADBUE010000125.1:0-17555 GCF_020245805.1 Microcystis sp. M179S2
AATTGAGAACCGAGGAAAAAATGCGGTCGGACTGACCGTGTTAGAAAACGCTCGCGGAGGCGATTTGACGGGGATCGACCGGTTAAACCAGGTCGATCTAGTTAAAAGCCTAAGAACCGAGAATCCCCCGCTACACCGCGCTCCGCGGTTAGCGGGGGAGAGTCAATGACGACCGAATCGTGACGACTGGCCCCCCAAAACGAAAAATTAGTACCTCACTATTAAGATGACTGCCACAATCGGAAACAATACTTAAACAAAATGGCAATGCTTCAACAGAGCGCCTTCAAGTAGGGGATGATATTCTTTTTCGGAGATAGTATAGGCCCCAAATCTAGCCAGATGGGGATTTTGCATTTGGGCATCAAATAGACAGAAATCCCGTTCTCTGAGGTGTTCGACTAACTTGACCATGGCTACCTTAGAACCATCGGGAATTTTATAGAACATCGATTCCCCGATAAAAACCCCGCCAATGGCCAAACCTAAAATCCCCCCCGCTAATTGATCCCCTTGCCAAGTCTCGAAACTGTAGGCCCAACCGGCCTGGTGTAATTGCTGATAGATTTGGATTAACTGCGGGGAAATCCAAGTCAGCGAGCGATCGGCACAACCGGCACAAACCCCAACAAAATCGCGGTTAATAGCCACGCTAAAGCGATTTTGATTCAAAACTCGTTTTAGGGACTTGGGATACCTAAAACGCCGATCTAGAGGGATAAGAGCGCGATTTCTACTAGAATACCAATCCAATCGCCCCCCCTCATCGGCCATGAGAAAGTAACCGCGTGCGTATCCTTGTATAATAGAGACGGTATCCACGACTCCCTCCAAGAATTCAGTCTTGTAGCCTGATCATTCTCTAATTATGCCCGATCATCCCGCACCAATTCCGCCTATCACTTTACCACCAATCGAAAATCCCCAACAGGAACAAACTTGGCTGCGCACCGCTTTACATCGTTGGTTAGATGCGGAATTTATTCCCGAAGCTATTAATGAAACTATCGCTGAACGTGCTAGTCAAATTTTTCTGCGTCAGCGTTTGGAAGGGGAGAACGATCTCGGTTGTCTAGTAATTGCGATCATTACCGAGATGCAAGCTTTTGATTTCCGCGAAAGTTTTTATAGTGAATTTGCCATCGCTAACGCCGTCAGTGATTTAATTTTAGATAGTTTAGGAATCGATCGCTGTTGTGGGCAAAGTTAGACAGTTTTTCTTTGTTATTGGAGTTTAATTTCTATTAGCTGCTCTGCTAATTTTTTTGTACGAATGGGGTACTGATCATTTAAGAAGTTAACAAAATCTTCTTCGGGATGTGCCACGACGATATTACTATAGTTTTGGGCTAATTCCTTGAGATTGAGTTTTTGCCGCCAGGATTATAGTAGCTAAACCGGTAACGGGAGAGTCGGGTTGCTGTAAGCGCCAGTAGAGAACCAGTAAAGCCATTAACAGGGCAATTAAAGCGGAAAATAAGCCTAAATAAGTGGAAATACGCAGGGGAATCTTAGAAAAAGACACCAAGCTATTAATCGCTAAAGCTAGGGATTTTTTAAAAGTGTATTTGACTTCGCCAGCAAACCGGGGATCTCGCTCAAATTTAACAGCAGTTTGTCGGAAACCAATCCAAGCGCGCAAACCGCGGATATAACGATTCCGTTCTGGCATAGAATTTAATAGGTCCACTACCTGACGATCCATCAGACAAAAATCCCCCGTGTCCGCAGGGATATCCACGTCGGCTAATTGTCGCAGCAATCTATAGAAAACGTAGGCAGTCAGGCGTTTAAACCAACTTTCTTTTTTCCGTTTTGTTCTCTGGGCGTAAACCACATGATAACCTGCTTGCCAAGACTCAATCATTTTGGGAATCAATTCCGGTGGATCCTGCAAGTCGGCATCAAGGACAACAATAACTTGACCCCTAGCAAAATTGAGTCCTGCCGTTACTGCTGCCTGATGGCCAAAGTTACGAGCAAAGCTAATGTAACAGACCCTAGCATCTCTTTCCTGTAGTTCCCGCATTAATTTTAAGGACCGGTCCCGACTGCCATCATTAATCAGAATTAGTTCCACAGAATCATCTAAACTATCCATGACGGCACTGACACGGCGATAGAGTTCTGGAATGGTTTCTTCCTCGTTATAAATCGGGATAATTAGCGAATATTTCGGCATTTTCGAGAAGTCGAACGGACAAAAGCCGTGTTTTTATGGCGGCCGCTACGCTCTAAATATTCTGCTAAAGTATCCCTTTTGTCAACTTAATAGATTACTGCTAGACAGTGCTTTTAAATTGCCAAGGAATGATCGACCATTGCTTGCTGACGTAAACAATTCCAGTAAGCTGCATAGAGATCCGTCTGTTGACCGCGCAGGGAAGCGATCGCAGGTGCGGCAGGAAAAGGCCAGAGACGATCAAAAACCACTTCTCGATGAGCCAGACGAAACTGCAGCAAATAAACAGAAGAAGGAGCCTGTAAATTATCCAGTAATTGCGCTGCCAGCCGATGTAAAGACTTAAGACTCTCTCTTTCCAGACTAATCGGTTGACTGTAGGCGTTGGGGATCATGCCTTCTCCGATTACCTCACCGTATTCTAAACCCTTAGATGTCACCGTGATCGGCAACCAAAGATCCCCAAAAGAAGAATCTCCCTGACTGGTTTTATAGTGCAGGGTATGGGAAACCCAAGTGCGTCTTTCCTCGATATCCCGACAAGCTTGATAAACTTTTTTACCAGGAAAATTCACCCAATTGGGTAATTGAATTGTTAAGGGACACCAGATTAAATTATTCTGGCTGGTTTTACCCGACTCCATTTTTGACCACAAAGAAGCCGTCCCCGTCACCTCCACCGCCAAGGATTTAGGAACTGCATTTTTTAAGGCAATCACCATCTTTTCGGTAACGGGCGATAGCCGAGACATCTGACCACTGGCTTGAGCTTCGGCATTAACGAGAATGATAACTTTGTCCATTTCTTCTTGTGGGTTGGGTGAACTTGAACGATCAGCGGTGAGGTTGGTTAAGAGTGAGAACTGACTGGGGTTCAATGCTTCTGTAGTCGCCATGGCAAAAGCTATTTCTCTGGATTTTAGCGGATTATACAAGAGCGCAACTATTTTTTACGGATTTTTTCAACAACAACCAGCTTCGAGGCGGGATTTTTCTGCTCCCCCTCATAGAATACCTTAATTGACAGTCGCGTAAACAGTGATCAGTAAACAGTGATTAGTCAAGAAAAAATTCGACCGAATCTAAAACCTAATTGGTTAAGCTAAAAGCTTTGATGTATTTAGTTTCTAACCTTCTTTTTAGGTAGGAGAATTGCCAAATTCTTTGGTTCTTCGGTTTGTCTTATGCAACAGACAGGATTATAAGAGATGAAACCCTTATAGAGAAAGACATGGCTGCGATTTTTGTCAATTGTTTTCGATCTAGAGCGAACTAATCAATTAAATCTCTTACCAGATAAAGATTTAGTCGATTTATGCCCCCCTATCGAACCATAACAAGTAACGAAGAGCCAATTCTTTTTGGGAGCCTCTTGTCTCTTGCCTCTTGCCTGTTGCCCCTTGCCTTCAGCAGCTGATCACTGATCACCGATCACTGAAATTACTCGTCTTCAGCGAAAATAAAGCGAGTTAGTTCACTAGGATCGGGTTCGGGGCTAGATTCGGCAAATTTAACCGCTTCCTCGATTTCAGCTTGAATTTTCTGCTCGATTTCTTTTAATTCCTCTCTCGTGGCCAGATCTCGCTCGTAGAGGTAGGCGGCAAAGCGAGTGATCGGATCTCTTTCGCCCCAGAATTGTTTCTCGTCAGCACTGCGTAACTCGTCCGGATCTGCCAGAGAGTGACCCCGGAAACGATAGGTTAAGGCCTCAATTAAAGTCGGTCCCTCACCGGCGCGGGCCCGAGCCACGGCTTCTCTGGCAGCGGCATGAACGGCGACCACATCCATACCGTCCACTTCCACACCGACCATACTAAAAACACTAGCTTTTTTATAGATTTCCGGTTGAGAAGTGGCTCGATCATGGGCCATACCGATCGCCCACTTATTATTTTCCACCACATAGATAATCGGCAACTTCCAGAGGGCAGCCATATTCAGACACTCAAAAAACTGGCCATTATTACTCGCCCCATCCCCGAAGAAACAGACCGTTACCTGATCGGCACTGGCATCACCCATGGCTTCGCGACGGTACTTACTTTGAAAAGCCGCCCCGGTTGCGACGGGAATCCCCTCGGCCACAAAAGCGTAACCCCCCAAAAGCTTATGTTCGGCGGAAAACATGTGCATGGAGCCGCCCCGTCCTTTACTACAGCCGGTAGCTTTGCCGAATAACTCCGCCATTACCTCTTGAGCGGGAACTCCGGCACTGAGGGCGTGGACGTGATCGCGATAGGTGCTAGAAACGTAATCTTCTCCCTGACGCAAGGCTTTAATAATACCGCTAGATATCGCTTCTTGACCGTTGTAGAGGTGGACAAAACCGAACATTTTGCCTCGATAATACATTTCGGCACATTTATCTTCAAACATCCGCCCCAAAACCATATCCTCGTATAGGCGAAGACCTTCAGCTTTGGTAATAATGATGGAAGCAGGATTAAAGGTTGGTAAAGTACGTTCGGAAATCATAGGGTCTGTAGTATCATTTAGACAACAAAAAGGCAAGGGGAGAGGAAGCGGTAGGTTTTTCGAGAATTCTGGCAGTGAATTTTTTAGGCTTAAACCAAGGGGTTCTTGGTATTTTCTCTCTCAAATCTAATCTTAGTCAGTCAGAGATTGGCTAGGATAAGATGGTATCTTGTTATTTTACTCGCTCCGCTCTCACTTACATCACTTAATTCACTAAGGACTCTCCAGAGTTGAGGTACAGCTAACCGTGCGCATTCCTCTCGACTACTACAGGATATTGGGAATCCCCTTTCAGGTGAGTGCCGAGCAGATTGATTTGGCCCACGCCGACCGGGGACGGCAATTGCCACGTCAAGAATACAGTCAAACAGCGATCATTGCCCGTCAGCACTTGTTAGATGAAGCTTACCAAGTGTTAAGTGCTGCGGATCGCCGTCGTGATTACGATGCTCAATTTTTTGATCCCAATCCCTTGCTTCTCAACCCAGAAAGCAGCGCCGAAAACCTAGATTCTCAGGCTGGGGGGCTGGCTGCGGCTTCCTCAGAATATCTCACTCCCCAGATTACCATTGCCCCCGCCGATCTGGTGGGAGCTTTGCTCATCCTGCAAGAGTTGGGAGAATACGAGTTAGTGATTCGTTTGGCCGAAACTTATCTAGATTTAGAGCCAACTACTCGCCCAGACATGATCTTAACCTTGGCTTTGGCCTACGGGGAATTAAGTCGGGAATATTGGCAGGATAAAAATTATGAACAGGCGGCCAGCACCGCGGCCAAAGCCCTGACTTGGTTGGAACAAGAACAAATGTTCCCGCAAGTGGCCAGCGAGATTCGCCATGATTGCGATCGCCTGCGCCCCTACCGGATACTGGAATTGTTATCCCAAGAAAAAAAACCTAGTCTTGCCCGTCAGCGCGGCTTAAATCTCTTGGAGGAGATGTTGGCCGCTCGCGGCGGCATCGATGGCCAGGGTGACGATCGCTCTGGGTTGGGGGTGGATAATTTTTTACGCTTTATTCAACAGTTACGGGTTTATTTAACTCAGGCCGAACAGGAGAAAATCTGGGCAAAAGAGGCACAACGCCCCTCGGCGGTGGGTAATTATCTGCTGGTCTATGCCTTGATCGCCCGCGGTTTCGCCCAAAAACAACCCGCCGCTATTGTCGCAGCCAGCGATCGCCTACAGCAATTACAAAAACATCAGGATGTCTCCCTAGAGCGATCAATCTGCGCCCTACTGCTCGGTCAGACGGAACGAGCAAGCACAATTTTAGAAAAAAGTCAAGAGCAAGAAATATTAAATTATATTAAGGAACAATCCGGGCAATCTGCCGATCTTTTACCCGGGCTATGTCGTTACGGTGAGCGTTGGTTACAAACAGAAGTTTTCTGCCATTTTAGTGATTTAGTCGAGCGGAAAGCCTCACTCAAAGAGTATTTTGCCGAGGAAGAAGTACAAAATTATTTAGAAGAATTGTCAGGTTTTCCTGACGAAAAAGTTCCCGTCGAGGTTCGAGAAAAGGCCAGCGAACCCTTAGAATCGGAAGTAAATGTTCTGAAAACCCACACCCCCCCCACCCATTTAAACCCAGTGCCAGGAGTGACACCGATGAGGGAATCTGCTTATTCTTCTTCCCACTCTCGTCCCCAAAAACCGTCTTTAGCTAGAGTTAACGGTGAGCGGACAAGCACTGCTGTACCTGCCCTGAGAGCCACCGCTCAGGAGGAAACTCTCACCCCCTATACTCAGGGTAGTGTGGTGGTGACAGCAGCCTATCGTCAACCGGCACTTAATCCCCCCCGTCGTCGTCCTAGTCGCCCGCGCCACCAAGCAGCAGGCAACTCCGGGCCGGCAGCCCTAGAAACGGCAAAAACTGCCCTAGTCGCACCGAAACGGAGACGACCAGCCCGCAGAAAACTGCGACTCGATCGAGTGGCGATATTGGGGGTAGGATTAGTGGGAACAATCGCGGTTTTGTCCCTGGGGGTGAAGGCAATTGTCGATAGTCAATCTCCTTTGGCAGCCTTGCAAGGGGAACAGTTACCGATTTCTTTAAATACTCCCATACTAGAAATTCCCTCGGCTAATGCGGAAGTGATGGAAGGGATTCCCTTGGACAAGGAAACAGCCAAGGAGACGATTCAAGCTTGGTTAGCGGTAAAATCGGCCGCTTTTGGCAGTGAACACCAAAAAGAGCAATTGAAAGAGGTTTTAACAGGTTCAGCCTTAGAAATTTGGCAAAAACGAGCGGCGGCTTTACAGGGAAATAACTATTGGCGCTACGATCATCAAGTGGATGTGCGCTCGGTCACTAATAATGCGAAAAATCCTAATTTAGCGACGGTGGAAGCGATAGTCAACGAAAAGGCCATGTATTTCCATAATGGCAAGGAAATTGTCAATCGTTCCTATAATGAGTCCTTGAACCTGCGCTATGATTTGGTACGGCAAGGAGATAAATGGTTAATCGAAAAAACCCAAGTCTTACCCTGATTTTTCCCGATTAAATCCCCAAAAAACTAGGTTTTAAGCTGCCCGCGCCTCCAATTAAGACTGCATGGCAGCTTTTTCAGTGGCAAGTGGCAAGTGGGGGAGCAGGGGAGCAGGGAGAAAAAAGCTGATAACTGATAACTGATAACTGAATTCTGACTCCTGCAAAGGCAAACTTTGTACCTCACCATTAAGATAACTTCTATATCTTTAGACTGATAAATGCTCGATTCGCTTAATATTTTTTAACATAAAATATGCTCTTTGATTGCTGTAATTAGTTCCCTAGAAGTCAAGCTAATGAGTTATGATCCTAGGTAGGAATCCATAGTTCTTAGAGGAAAAAAGCGGGGCAATCTCAATGTTTTGCCCACCGACAAGACCATGATTTTGATGTTTTAAAAATCTCGCATAAGTCTTTAAGAACTTTTAAAATCAGCATTCACACAGGAGGGATATTATGACAGGTAAGAGTAAACGCGGTTTTGCCTCTATGGATCAAGCTAAACAACGGGAAATCGCTAGTAAAGGTGGTAAAGCTGCTCATCAAAAAGGTACAGCCCACGAATTTACCTCCGAAGAGGCTCGCGAAGCGGGACGAAAAGGTGGTGAAGCGGTTAGCCGAGATCGCGCCCACATGGCAGCTATCGGACGGGAAGGGGGCAAAAATTCTCACAAAGGCAGTGGCAAAAACTCAAACTCCGAGGAAAATTACCCAGCCAACGAGTCTATAGGTGAAAACTACTCAGATTTTAGCAACTCGGAGGCAAATAGTTGACTTTGGTTGACTTTTTCTCGGGCTGAGAGGGTCTTAGGTGTTAGGTGTTGGGATTTTAGGGTTTTAGGGTTTTAGGGTTTTAGTTGAATTCCCCCATTTCCCCATTTCCCCATTTCCCCATCCCCCCATTTCCCCATTTCCCCATTCCCCCAATAAATACTTAAGGTTCGATACTGACAATCCAAGTCCCAACGTAGAGACGGACGGGAATATTGCCAGAGGCAATCACATCACAGGTAAAGTAATAAGTGCCTAATTCAGGATTTCTGACATTAGACATGACGATTTCAACTTTGCTGGTCGGATCGATCGCTTGTTCGGGGACAATTTGAATAATGCGACTATCCTTATCCCAAACCACTTCCTTTAAAGGTAAAGATTTGCCGTTGGTGCGTACCTCGATTTTATTGGTGTCAAACTGGCCGTTAAAATAATCGGGATAGGAAATAAAAAAAGCCGAGGCCCCTTGGGAGAGTTTTTTCGGGGGAATATAGAGTTTATAACGATCCATTTGCCGGGGACGACCACCAAATTGCAAGAAATAATCTAAGATATCCTTGCGATCGACTCCACTAAAAATGGTTAGGCCGGGGTTGCCATTGGCTAAAGTTATTTTTGGTAAAATAACCCCCGCACCCACAGCTAAAGATAGAGCAATTAAAGCGGGTGCCTTAGCATATTTAATTATTTTTGTCAAGAGTTTTAACATAAATTTTAACCCAAGGTGAGGGGGACGGTGATGGCCGCAAGGGGCCGAATACAGTTCAACTGTAACAAAACTCGATCGTTTCTTACCTAGACCTTTGCCAGTCCGATAAGTGTCTTGATTAACGCTTCATCGCTCGCGCCATATCCCGTTGATCCTGACGACGTTTCAAATCTTCGCGTTTATCGTGTAATTTTTTGCCTCTACCGAGGCCAATGCTGATTTTTACCCAACTACCTTTAAAATACATCTTCAAAGGCACAAGAGTTAAGCCTTTCTGTTCCACTTGACCGATGAGTTTGCTGATTTCCTTTTTGTGCATCAACAATTTTCTCGTCCGGCGCGGATCGTGATTAAAATATTCGCTACTCTGTTCGTAGGGGGAAATATGAACATTAATTAACACCGCTTCACCATTGCGGACTAAAACGTAACCATCCCGCAGGTTTACCTTACCGGCACGCACGGATTTAACCTCGGTCCCCAGCAACTGCACCCCCGCTTCAAAAGTCTCTAAAATCTCGTAGAGATGGCGCGCTTGCCGGTTATCAGTGATAATTTTGATTTTGTCGTCTTGATTGGCCATATAGTCAACTGAAAAGTGAAAAGTAAAAAAGCGATTGGTAGAGGCAGTATCGGCTAATTATCTCGATTTTTCCATGTCCTTATCTTTATATCTTACTCGCTCTTTTGCTCTCTCTGGACTGACTGCTTGCCGCTCTTTGGTGATCACTGGCCTTGTCAGGGGGAACGAGAAGGGAGAAAATGAGAGCAGTGTTAAATTTTTATGAAGTTTGGTTCTGTGGACAAAATTCGTACTGTTTCCGATAGTAAGCGTGATTTTTATACTCGCCACACCCGCCCCATCAATTCGGTATATCGGCGCGTGGTTGAGGAATTATTAGTTGAGATGCACCTGCTCTCCGTTAATGTAGATTTCCATTATGATCCAATTTATGCCCTTGGTGTGGTTACTTCTTTCGAGAAGTTCATGGAAGGCTATCGTCCGGGGGAGGATAAACCGAATATTTTTAATGCTTTGTGCCAAGCGGTTAACGGTAATCCCGAAGTCTATCGTCGTGATGCCGAAAATATGATCGCTATTGCCAAAGAAACTAATATTGATTCCTTGCTTTCCCAACTGCAAAACCCTGCTCTGGGGGGTAACAATCAGTTGTCTGATAGTTTAGTTTCGGTGATCAACGCGCCTAAGTTTAAGTATAGTCGCCTGTTTGCCATCGGTCTCTATACTATTTTGGCGGAAGCACAACCGGACATGATCAAGGAAAAAGAAAAACGCGAACAAATTTTGCCAAAGTTCTCAGAAATTCTCCGTCTCTCCAGCGAGAAACTGCAAAAAGACCTCGATGTTTATCGCGGTAATCTTGATAAAATGGATCAGCTGCTCAAGGTGATCGAAGATGCCCTAGAAGCAGAAAAGAAAAAACGTCAACAAAAAGAACAGGAAAAACAAACCACCCTGCAATAAAGGCTCTCAACCGGAAATTACCGCGTGCAGACAAGGGAATAGGGAACAGAAAAAGGATTAAATCGGCTCTCTTTCTTTACTGTTCCTTCTGACCTCGTTCTAAAATTAAGATCGGCAACCCTTAATATTTATCTCCCGTGACTAACTCCTCCATCACCGCACCCGTAACCGATATTTTGGCAAAAGCGCGGTCAGGGGCGAATTTATCGGCAAAAGAAGCGATTATCTTGCTAGAAACTACCGATAACCGTTTAATTGCCCGGATTCGGGAAACGGCCGACTTTTTGCGTCGTCAACAGGTGGGAGATACCGTCACCTACGTTATCAATCGCAACATTAATTTTAGTAACATCTGTGAGCAGCATTGCAGTTTTTGTGCATTCAGACGCGATGAAAATGAAGAAGGGGCCTTCTGGCTTAATTTAGAGGAAATTATCGCTAAAGCGGCGGATGCCGTCCGTCGTGGGGCGACGGAAATTTGTATGCAGGGGGGATTAAACCCAAAAGCCAAGATTAAGGGCAATTCCTTAGACTATTACCTCGAAATTGTTAAAAACCTGAAACAAGCCTTTCCTGACCTGCATTTACACGCTTTTTCGCCCCAAGAAGTCCAATTTATTGCTAGAGAAGACGGTTTAAGTTACGAAAAAGTTATCGCTTCCCTGCAAGAAGCAGGAGTGAATTCTCTCCCGGGGACGGCTGCCGAGGTGTTGGTGGATGAGGTAAGACGGGTAATTTGTCCAGAAAAAATCGATGCCGCCACTTGGTTAGAAATAGTCGGTATTGCCCATCGCTTGGGGTTACATACCACCAGTACCATGCTCTGCGGTCATATTGAAACCCCTAGCCAACAGGTGCAGCACCTCGAAAAAATTAGAAAACAGCAAGAAATCGCCCTAGAAAATAATTATCCGGCTAAAATCACCGAATTTATTTTATTGCCTTTTGTGGGACAATCGGCCCCCAAACCCCTGAGAAATCGAGTCGGACGAGATCAACCAATTTTAGCCGATACATTAAAATTAACAGCAGTGGCGCGGATTTATTTGGGCAATAGCATTAAAAATCATCAACCCAGTTGGGTAAAATTGGGCTTACAGGGGGCGACAGAAGCTTTAAACTGGGGTTGCAACGATCTCGGTGGTACTCTCATGGAAGAACATATTACCACTATGGCCGGGGCTGTGGGCGGTACTTGTTTGACCGTCGAGGAATTAGCAACGGCGATTAAATCCCTCGATCGCCCCGCCCGTCAACGGGATACAATCTATTAGAGCTTGGTAACTAATAACCGTTGAAATGACGCAACATAATCTAGGATTTGTCGGTCTAAAGTTACTAGGGGTGGTGCATCGGGTTCACCTACTCGCAAAATATCGAGATTAGGATTCAATCGCAACAGAGATATTTTGAGGTCTGGGGATAAGTTTTCATCTAACAAAAACCGGATTCTCATGCGAGGTTTAGTTCTTGCTGTTTCCGTTTTAGTTTTAGTTGTCTTAGGCGTTGAATCAGGAGGGATGGTTCGGTATTTAACCACTGTTGGTATTGTTCTTCCTGCCAGTCACGGAGGCGCTGAAGATAAGCATCTATCAAGGTCTTGTTTTGATAGTAATAGGCGAGAGTAGCGTAAATTTTCTCTAGGTTTAAGGTGGGTAACTCTTGGAGAATCTGCTGGGAAGTATAACCTTTTAAATGGTAGTTGATAACATCCTCAATCCCAATGCGATGCCCTTTAATGCGGATGTCATCTGGAGCAAAAACTTCAAAGTATTCTTCTAGTTGCATGGTTTTCTTGGAGCAGACTTTTTCTCTTAATTGTAGCATCGCCAAATCGGTGAAGCTGTCGGAAAAACTCTTCAGTTACCATATCAGTTTTGGTTCTTCGGTTTGTGCTATGCAATGGACGGAGTTATAAGGGGTGAAACCCTTCTATAGAAAGACATTGCTTCGATTTTTGCCAATTATTTTCAATCTAGAACGAGCTAATCAATTAAGTCTCTTGCCAGATAAGGATTTAGCCGATTTCTGCCCCCTGATCGAACCATACCAAGTAACGAAGAACCCAGTTGTCTTAGGTGTTGAATCAGTGGAAATGGCTAGGTATTTAACCACCGTTCGTATTGTATTGTTCATCTTAATCTATGTCTCGTAGTTCACTAAGTTGAAGTTCTAATCCGTTAATTTTGGACAATAATTCATTTCGGATTCTTCTATCTCCTTCTTGAAGATTACTTCGACGATTTATCTCTATAACAGTTTTTCTCATCTTTTTGATATTTTCTTTGACCGATTTAATCTTATTGATTGTTGTTGGTTCTGGTGTTTTAATCGTTGCTACTATACAATTTTGAAGATCATCACTCAGCAAAGTACTTATTTTTTCAAGAGCTTCTTTTCTAACTTCATATAACTCTTTATCACATTCTACCACTTGTAAGAACTTTTTGATTGTAATTTCTCTTTCTGAAACCTGATGTAATTTTGTAAGTGATCGTTTTAGATGCCAAGTATATAAAAAGATTCCTAAAGTAGATGTTACAATAATTGCTGGTATAACTATAAATAATGACTTTTTTCTTTTCTGGTTTTCTATATTTTGAATCAATTGCTCTAAATAGGGTAAGTTCTTCTTAACATAACTATCTATTTTGAGATTATTATCCATCAAGCTTTTATGAAAATAATTAATCTGATTTTCAATGTTCCTAGCTTGCTCAATTAAATCTTTTGATTTATTAGTTACAATTTTTAAGGTTGTGCTTTTTTCTTCAACAAAAATTGTATATGAACTTGATAATTCAGCTTTTTTAATAGACGTATTTATTTCCTCAAGTTGCTTAATCTTATCCATCAAAATATAGATACTATTGTCTATTTTTTCTTTGATTTTGCGAGTTTTTTCAATAATTATATTCATATCTGTTTTCAATTTTGTTAGTTCCTTACGTTGGCTTATAGCCAGATTAAGCTGTTTACTTTGATTATTTATTTTATTAATGCTAAGGTTAATATTTGATTGAATTATTAGTTTATTATATCTTTCCGTAAGTTCGGCAAATTCAGATTTTTGGGAACCAAGCTCATCTATTATTTGAGAAAATTCTTCTTTAAATTTTAGTTGAATATCATTAACCTCTTCAATTAAGTTTTCAGCTTGTGTAAATAGAAGATTTAGATTTTTTGGAAAAATACCTAATTTAGCTTGAATTTTGTCGATTTCTTTTTCCCAACTTTTTTGGAAATTTTTAGCAATTTTTAATTCCTTATCAATTGCTGCAATTATTTTAGATATTTCAGAAAAACCTAAAGGAATATTATAGATACGATTATCTGCTTGTTTAAGATTATTTAACAAAGAATCACACAAATTAAATAAATTCTTGTTAGAATCTTTTTTTCGTCTGATTTGCTCACATTTAGTTTGTAATTTATTTCTTAAATTAGGTAAATCTTTTTGAGTGGACTGAAAAGTTTGCTGTTTTTTAAACAATTCTTTCTTAATCCTTTCTAAATCACTCTGAATGGAGTTTAAGGAAGTTATAAATTCTTTATAATTAACATCTAATATTTCTATCCCTTTAATTTCTTTAGGTAGTTGTGGAGAATTAGGTTCACCATAAAATTGGTTAAATTTATTTTTTATCTGATTTATATTATTCGCTTTTTGTGATAACAAGTTTTGAGTTTTTTTCGACCAATCATAAATAGAATTTATATTTTCACTAAAGCTTTTGATCTTTCGGTTAAAATCTGGATGATTGAGTTTTTCGCTATCGTCAAAAGTTTTATCAGGGAAAAATATAGTAAAAAAACAGAAGAGAACAATACCATATAAGATAACATTAAAAACGGTTTTAAAGAACTTTAAAATAGGTAAAAACCTAAGTTTTCTAAGATATGAAAATAATCTATAACAGAACTTACGCAACCCCACCACCTGTCGTAGCATCACGATAGTGTCTGTCCAAATACTACTCCAAATAAAAACAAAAAATTTTCCAAATTTCTGTATAACCCAACAAGGAAAATGTCTTAACGCTTGTGGTACAGGTGTTCCATGTTTTACGTTGTTCCACGCCGAGTAAATAAGTCCGAGACCAAAAAATAATGTAAATAATATTCCCCAAAATTCTTCTATATTAGCTATATTGACAAGAGGATAGATAATCCCAAATAGGTATGCAGTTACAATTAAGATAGTAAATATCCATTGTACTATAAGAGGAAGAGTGATTCCTATTTGCCATATTCGTTTAATAATATGTATTTTTATCATATTTTTAGGTGTCCTTGATAGAAAATTTGAAATCATTATACATTTTATCAAATTCATACTGACCAGCAAGCTTGAAAAAATTTGATACAAGAAATAGCCAGTCTTTTAAATTAAATTTAACGTTACAAGCATAGACAAACCAGGTCAGATAAAGCTCTCGACATACAGGGATATTTTGCTCTTTCAATTCTTTTGTTATTAGTTCTCTGAAAAAATTATCAGGAAATTCTATTTTATCACTATATCCATTAGCCAATAGTCTCCTTAGCTCTCCTAATAATATAAAAGGAGCGCAAACATCGTAATTAGGATTATCAACTAGGTTAAATCTGTTTTCTTTTAATAAGTGTTTTATAAATTTATCAAGAAAGGGTTGTGTCCCTATTTGGGAGGATTTAGAAAGACTCTCTTTTTGTTTTGACTGCATTAGAATAAGTCCATCTACAATAGCAGACTCAAACACATAATCTTCTGGAATTTCTAATGGTTCTAATATTATTCTTGGCTCTTCTGAACTAGCGATCGCCAGAGCAATAGCACGAGACAGCCAAAAGTTAGGTTCTTTGTTTCTTAAAACTTTTGACAATCCATCATCTTTTCGTTCTCTTAAGTAACAAGCGGCAAGGTAATCCCCTGCTCTTTGATTAGTAAATCTCTCAAAAAGCATTTTATCAATATCATCATTTTTAAATTTAATTATATTGTTTTGAAAAGCTTGATCTATAATGCTTGCCAGAACGACTATAAAAAATTTTTTATTTTCACTTGAAAGAAAGTGAGATAAATTAGACCAATTATTTGAGACAGCTTTTTTAAAATATTCCAAGACTTTTATAAAGTTTGGTTCCTCTGAGCGGTAGTTAATATTTTCAACGTCAGAACCGTCAAAGGACTTTAATCTGCTATTGGTAATCTTGTCAACATCGTTCTTGTTATTTATTTCTAATATAGGTTGTACCCAACGCTTAAGTAGTTCGTCATCGTTTATGGCAACGCCTTCATGGATGTTCTTTTTTAGCGATTGCTCAAGAATATAATAACTCAAGACTGATAAAACTTTCTTGGTGTTGATAATAAGCGATGGATGTTGTTGATAAAATTTATGTTCATCTATCTTCATTGATTTGAGAAACTCTCTTTTTAACTCCCGTTCGTGAAGTTCGTCTATTGTAGGAACATAGTCGTCTCCACTGTTTGATTCTGCTGCAATTAAGTCAACCCATAGTGACAAGTAATATGGATTAGTTAAATACAAATCACCTCGCTTATTGGCTTGCGTAAGTTTATTTAAAACTCTTGTTATTTCTCGACGTTCTGGTGGTGATAATTCCTTTGTTGCATTTGATTCTTTCAGTCTCTTGCGAAGAAAATTTTCAAATTGAGTAGGGGAAAGAGATTTAATACGAACATTTATTACTTTTAATTGATTGGCAAAAGCTCTATATTCTTTTTCGCGGCAAGACAGTATCCATTTGGTTCCCTTTTGATAAGTTTTTTCAAGCACATTAGCTAAAAAGCTGAATAACTTACCTCGATTTTTTTTGTCAACAAACTCATCTAAAGCATCTATAATTACAACAAGTTTGTATGTAGAAGCTTCCGCAAGTAATTTCGCAAAATTTTGTTTCCATTGACCCTCAGTGTTTTCATATAGTTTTGAAAGAAAACTTGTTATTTCTTCTTTCTGTCTGCCTTTAAGATCATCTAACACATTGGCAATTTCATTGGCATGAATAAATACAGGGATATACTGGCATTTCTTTGAAGAAGTAGTTTGTTTTTTATATTCTACAAAGGTTTTGTAAAGAGTTGTAGATTTTCCACTTCCTGGGGAACCATAAACTACAATTGGCGGAGATGGAGATTGGGAAATAAGATACTGATCTAGATTGGGAATAAATTTGGTAGATTTTGGAAAAGCCTCCTGATAGGCTTGGGTTTGCATTCCAGATAAAGATATATAATTTTTAAGAGCCTGATCATATTTATATTTATTCTCTATTTCCTCCTCAAGAAGCTCTAAATATGTTTGGATAACTTGTTGCGGAAAATTTACTTTATTTCCCGAATCCACTTGAGTTAATTTTTTTTTCCAAGCTCTCTATTTCTTGCTCACATTCCTCAATCCTTTTTTTTAGTTCAAACTTTTGGCTTGAACTAGAAACTATCGAGAGTTCACGCTCGTAGTAGGCGCGTTGTTCTTCCCAGTTCCTCTTAGCTTGTTCTAGCTTTTCTTGCGACATTTCCTACCTCCGAACTAATCTCTTAATGGACTCCCATGTTTTGTACATCAATCCCTCTGTCTCAATCTCCAGTTCGTAGGAGGCAATCATCGGAATCAACGGTAGAACTACCTTTAACTTGGCTGAGGCTGCCTTGTTCTGTTCTTCTAACTCGGCTCGAATATCTTGCAGTAGGGGAATCAGTTCTCGAGGATAAAAAGTTAACGAGATGCGATCGATAGATTCTACAGCCTGCTCTACCTTTACCAGTTGACTTGCCGCTTCCTCATCCGAGATAATGATCGCTTCTTTTGGGTAAAGCTCCCAATATTCTGCTTCATATCGACGAATATTTGGGAGAATCTCTCGCTTAATTCGCTGCTTTAGCTCAAACTTGGCAGGTTTACTACTACTGATAATCAACTCTTGTTCAAACTCGCCCAGTTGTTCGTAGAGTATTTTTAGAATGTCCTCTAAATCTGCTAACCGTTGGCGATCGCTCATTGAAAGTTCCTCTCCTTCTTACAAACTGATATTTTTTTACCAAAGCCTGTAGTTTTTCTACCTTGGCTTCTAGTGCAGCCAATCTCTGATTCAATGGTACAGTCTCAGCACAGCCCAGATATTGAGCGCACCGCAATAACAACCACATCCGTCTTAGAAGTGCCACGTTGCTCATCTGTAACTATCTTACTCGCTGTGCTATTGAGTGTCACCATTTTTCTGAAGGAAGCATAGAGGGAAGCGACGTTTACATGGGTTTCTGTTTTCCCGCCTCTAATATCAGCTAAACTTATCAATGGTATAAGTAACAATAGTTTCAAACCCCTTTACAAACCGTTACAAACTCTCTAAGATAGAGACATCATCAATCGTACCTCGATAACTTAATAGGAATCATAAACCAATGACCACCACTCTACAACAGCGCGA
>NZ_JADBUE010000126.1:0-17229 GCF_020245805.1 Microcystis sp. M179S2
ACATCATTAGAAAAGTAATTCCTGATGTCATTGACCAGGGAATAAAGGGTTTGCCGTTTAATCCTGTAGTGCTTGACCCACTACGAATGACTAAGCTTTCAGGCTTTTAAGTAAGTTTGAGTAAGTTTAGTTGAGCGGTGAATCAAGTCCTTGTTTAGAGGGAAACCCCTGATAAATTTCAGATTGCGTTGGAGGCAAAAATGAGAGAAATTTCGGAGCATCCGGTCAACGGGGACTATTATCGGGCATCTTTTGCCATTGTTGTTCTTGGCAGCCTAGCTAGGTAGGGAGTTATGAGCGAAATATTGCTGGTAGAAGACAGCCAAACGCAAAGGGAACTGATCTGTGATCTACTCCGCAATAGCGGCATTAAGGTCACGATCGCCACGGATGGGGTGGAAGCCCTCGAACATATTCAGAGAGCCAATCCGGATCTCGTCGTCCTCGATATCGTCATGCCCCGCATGAATGGTTATGAGGTGTGTCGTCGTCTCAAGTCGGATCCAAAAACCAAAAATGTCCCGGTGGTCATTTGTTCCTTGAAAGGGGAAGTCTTTGATCGCTATTGGGGCATGAAAATCGGAGCCGATGCCTACATTGTCAAGCCCTTTGAACCGATTGAGTTCATTTATACCATTAAACAACTGTTGCGCCGATAAAATCGCCCTCACCGGGGACAGTCTAGCTATGGCATAGGTCAAGACAGCTAAAAACGCCGCCCGAATTATTAGTTGCAAGAGAACTAAACTCATGCTTAACAACGCCGATTTTTTTGCTGGTAACGCTCAAAATATCGCCCCCGACAATCAGGAATTACAAACTCCCGTCGGTGAACTGTACTTGCGATTTTATCTACCCTCTCAGGACGAGTTTGCCCTTAGTGCCGTGGGAATTTGCGAGGTAATACAGCAACCACTAGATCGCATTACCCCCATTCCCAATGCTTCACCCTTGCTCCTCGGCACGATCAATCTCCGGGGTCAAGTGATCTGGGTGGCGGATCTCGGGCAATTTTTGGGGGATAGCAGCCGCTTAAACACCGATCGAGCCGAAATTCCCATAATTGCGATCAAAGAAGAGGAAACGATCCTCGGTTTAGCGGTGGAACGTTTGGGAGATATGGAATGGCTCGACCCAGATAAACTAGGTAGTGCCGCCAGTATTCCCGATCAGATCGCCCTCTATGTGCAGGGAGAGTGGATTCTGGGCCAAGAATCAAAAAAAACCTTAAGACTACTCGATCATCTGGCCATACTCCGTTTTGCCCGTTGGGCAGCTTAAAACCTGAAAAAAATAGCAGAATAGGATTTATAGGAATTCTTTCTTGAAACTACTAACTACTTCATTTAACTTTACTAGGGGAGGGGCAAATGCCGTCAGGGACAGAATACGCAAAACTCTATAGAAAGGCTAACACCGCCTATTGCCAGGGCAACCTTGAGGATGCCGCCGTCATTGTCAAAGAGATGATCAGCAAGTATCCCGAGGATGCCAATGTCATGCTTTTACAGGGTCACATTCATCTAGGACTACAACAATACAGATTGGCGGAGGAGCGTTACGAAAAAGTGCTGCAATTGGCTAAAAATTCTCCCAATAGTTCCGATCTAGTCGATTATGCCCAGCGTGGTCTCGATCAGATTCGGCGGCAATTGCGTTTTGAAGCCGAGGAGGGAGATTTTACGATCGCTGCTACGGAAAGCATTGCCTACAGCGAGGCAGCTTTCGATCTAGGTCAAGGTTTTAACCATTCTCGCTCCTGGAAGTCGCAAGGGGCTGACACCGATGGACAAAATAAAGGGCTGGATTGGAATAGTAGTCTTTTCAATGAGGAGGATCCCAGCGAGCCTACGGTAAGTAAAGTCCATTCCTATGACGATGATTTTGAGGAATCGGAGGAAACCGCCTTTAGTGTCCTTACCCTGCCGGGCCCCGGCTCTCACGGTTCCCAGTGGTCTAGCGATTCGGCGGAGGGGGAAGCCCCTTTCCCCTTTTTAGAAGCGGCGGAGATTGACTCGCTGGAGGAAGGGTGGGACGGTGAGTTAGGGTCAACGGGAGAAGCCACTTTTATGGTTTCCTCTGATCTGGGGGGAAATCCCCTGACCGGTAGAGATCAGGAGTTATCCTATAGGGATACCCTAGAAGAAAGCACTTTTGCCATTGACCTGGAATCGACCCACCCACAAGGGGCAAAAACTGGCCCTAATCAGGGCAGAGTCACTCAAAAAAGAGACGAGGAAGACGAAACCGGAGATTTTGGGCAACCAGAACTCAATGATGAGGATTTAGACGGTTTTTCCCCACTGGCTCTGACGGATACGGTTCAAGGACTGGGGGACTGGGAGCTATTTACCCCTTCGGGGGGGGAAGCTTTAAGTGGTGGTTTTCTCCCCGAACCCAGTGCGCGCCTTAATGCCAGTTCTGGTGTGGGAGAGCCTAGTTTTAATCCTTCTCGTCTAAAAACCCCCAATGACAAAAGAGATAGTCATCTTACCCATGCCTCCGAGCGCTTGCTCAAGCCAGTGGTGGAAGTCAATCCGGGCAAATTAGGCTTTTTTGTCAACGCTTCTTTAGGCAAAAAACAACTAATCCTAGCGGCTTTAGCGGGTATTGCCCCTGTGATCATAATTTTTGCCGTTAGTACCACCTCTTGGCTTTCTACGCTCTTGGCTGCCAAACCAGCCCCGAATAGCCAGGCAAAAACCGAAAAGGTTGCCCCCAAACCGGCCCCGAAACCGCCAGCCTCAGCCAGTCTTTCCCCCTTCAGTCAACCGGTACTAACCATGATGTTATTAACCGGACTGGGAACCCTGGCCCTGACTTGGCTAGGTTTACAGTTGCTAATTAGTCAGATTAAGGGCAGTCTCAACGATCTGCAAAGCCAATTCGATCATCTCTCGGAAGGTAATTTTAACGCTAAAGCGACGATCTACTCGGAAGATGAATTCGGTCAACTGGCCAATCGTTTCAATCAGATGGCTCGGGTGGTGGTAACTACCACCACGGAAGCCCAACGCCGCGCCGCCGAAACGGAACGGGAACGGGAAGACTTACAACGGCAAGTGATTCGACTTCTCGATGATGTGGAAGGAGCGGCTCGGGGAGATCTGACCGTGGAAGCGGAGGTAAGCGCCGATGTTTTAGGGGCGGTGGCCGATGCTTTTAATTTGACTATCCAAAACCTGCGCGAAATTGTCCGACAGGTGAAAAAAGCGGCCAAACAGGTGAATCAAGGCAGTACCAATAGTGAATCTTTCGCCCGCAATCAGTCTAGCGATGCCCTGCGGATGGCGGAGGAATTGGCCGTCACCCTTAATTCGGTACAGATGATGACCGACTCAATTCAACGGGTGGCGGAAAACGCCAGAGAAGCCGAAGAAGTCGCTCGCACTTCCTCGATTACCGCCCTGAAGGGGGGCGATTCCGTGGAAAGAACCGTGGCGGGAATTCTACAAATCCGCGAGACCGTATCAGAAACGGCGCGAAAAGTCAAGCGTTTGGCGGAAGCTTCCCAGGAAATCTCGAAAATTGTCGCGGTAGTCTCTCAGATTGCCTCAAGGACCAATTTATTGGCTCTTAATGCCTCGATTCAAGCGGCGCGAGCAGGAGAGGCGGGCCGCGGTTTTGCGGTTGTGGCCGATGAGGTGCGTCAGTTGGCCGATAGAGCTGCTAAATCGCTTAAGGAAATTGAACAGATCGTTTTACATATCCAATCGGAAACGGGTTCGGTAATGACGGCGATGGAGGAAGGGATTCAACAGGTTATCGATGTCACCGAGCGCTCGGAACAGGCGAAGAAGTCCCTAGAAGATATTATCCAAGTTTCTAACCGCATCGATACGCTGGTGCGATCGATTACCGCCGATACGGTTAAACAACGGGAAAATTCCCTCAATGTCGCCCAAGTTATGCAGTCGGTGGAGTTAACCGCTCAGGAAACTTCCCAAGAATCCCAACGGGTGGCGGGTTCTCTGCAAAAATTGGTGAGTATCTCCCGGGAGCTGCTTTCTTCGGTAGAACGGTTTAAGGTAGACTCAGAGGATGATCGATAATCGGTGAGCGCTAATCAGTGGGTTATTGATTAGCCGCTATCCCTCAAGATTGACCGCTAGAGTGAGTAAAGTTATGCCTAAACTTAGTCTCTGCATGATTGTCAAAAATGAAGCCGAAAATCTCCGGCGCTGTTTGGATAGCGTTAAAGGGGTGGTGGATGAGATGATCGTTATGGATACGGGTTCGACCGATGATACGATTGCTATTGCTCAAAGTTACGGTGCCATAGTTCCTAGCTACGATTGGCGGGGTAATTTTTCCGATGCCAGAAATGAGGCTTTAAAATATGTTACTGGCGATTGGATTTTAGTCCTTGATGCTGATGAGGAATTAAATGCCGCTATCGTACCGAAAATGCGTCGGGCAATGGAAAAAGAGGAAAATTTAGTGATTAATTTAATCCGCCATGAAATCGGAGCCATACAATCACCTTATTCTCTAATTTCGCGGCTATTTCGCCGACATCCTCAGGTCACTTTTACCCGTCCCTATCACTCAATTATTGATGATAATGTGGCTATTTTATTAAAAAAAGAGCCTAATTGGAAAATAGTTGAACTGCCAGAAATTGCTATCTTTCACTACGGTTACACCGTGGATAAAATAGCCAGCTTAGATAAGTTTGAACGGGCAAGAAAAGCGATGGAGGGTTTTTATCAGCAACATCCCCACGATCCCTATGTGTGTAGTAAATTGGGAGGGTTATATCTGAAGATTGGCAGGGATAAAGAGGGTTTTAAGCTGCTCAAACACGGTTTAAAATGCCATGGCTCTAATCCGCATATTTTATACGAGTTGTATTATCATCTCGCTAATTATTATTATTCAGTAGAGGAATTTAAGCAATCAGCCGATAATTTTATTAAAGCGATTAAGCAGCCAATTTTAGATAAATTAAAACTGGGTGCTTATAATAATTTAGGTGGGTTATTATACGAAGCAGAAAAATACGAAACGGCCTTATCTATCTTTGAGAAAACCGTAGAAATTGATCCTAGCTATGCCGATGGTTACTATAATTTAGGACTGGTTCTCAAACAACTGCACCGGCTACCAGAATCGATTAAAGCTTATAAAAAAGCTCTCAAGTTAAACCCAGATAATCCCACTATTTACCAAAATCTAGGGGTTGCTTATATAGCTTTCGGTAGCTATAATGAGGCGATCGAGATTTGGCAAAAAGGCCTACAATTATTGAAAAATCAGGGTAATGTATCTCGCGCTGAAATGCTGCAAGAAACCCTAGAAGCTCTGGGAGCAAGTGTATTGAGGGATGAACAGTAACTGTTCACCGTTGTCGCGAAGATTGGGAGCAGCCACTGTACTAAAATTCTCAATAGGCAGTTGAAATGCAGTACATCTGATTGCTAAAACCCTGTCTAGTCAACTCCTGTGAGGATTTTTCCGAACTAATTGTTAATAGGATTATCGAGGAGTTAGACGCTGAAGACTCAGGGGTTTTGATAGAAATCATCAAGAGATAATTGCTCGCCGTGTAATTGACCTTGACAAGAAATGCTATAATTTCCTAGCAAGAGGGGAATTTAATCCCTCTCAGGGTTGCCATCGCACAATTTTGTCGGTTACTGGTTCTCGTCAGCTTGTTTGTCAAATATACCAATTCTATTTTGAATCGGTGCTGTTATGTCAAGATTCAGGGTTTCTGGCTGCAACGGAACTGAAAAATCAAATAATCTATTCCATCAAATCTTCTTACCTTAGACAAAAATAATGAAATTCGAGGAAATCCAAGAGATTCTTAATCGGCAACTGCTCAAGCTTGAGAATCGCTGTCTCAATGACACAGAACAATTATTATTGCGAGGACTTTGGCAGAAAAAGAACTATCAAGAAATTGCCCAAGAAAACGGTTATAGTAGCAGCTATCTTGCCAATGTAGTTGCCCCAGGACTCTATGATAGAGTCTCGCAACTGATCGGAGAAACGGTCAATAAGAAAAATTTTTTATCTAGACTACAATCTCATTTTACCAACTCCACATCGCTTCAGTATTGCGGTCAGGAATATCTCCAAAATGAGCGTCCAGAATACCCAGATGCTCCTGTTCCCTATAATTCTTATTATTATCTAAAACGAACAAAACTTGAAGCAAAAATTATCGAGGAAATCGGACAATCTGGGGCGTTAGTACGCATTAAAGCTCCCAAAAAATGGGGGAAAACGTCTTTATTATTAACAATTTTAGAGGCTTGTCAACAGCAATTCGGTTATCAAATTGTTAGTTTAGATTTACAAAAAGCAGACCAAGACATCATAGCAAATTTTAACAAGTTCTTACGCTGGATCTGCCGTAATTGCGCTCGGCAGTTGAATTTAGAAGCCAAATTAGATGATTATTGGGATGAAGATATAGGAATTAAAATGAGTTGGACAATTTATTTTGAAGAGTATATTTTACGAGAGATAAAACAGCCACTGGTATTGGCTTTAGACGAAGTGCATCGAGTCTTTGAACATCCGAAAGTAGCAGAAGATTTTTTACCTTTAATCAGAGCTTGTTATGAAGAATCTAAGCGATCTCCCCTGTGGCAGAAATTACGTTTAATTATTGTTCAATCCACAGAATCTTATGTTTCTCTGCGATTAGAACAGTCTCCTTTTAATGTGGGATTACCCATAGAGTTACAGGGTTTTGGTCAAGAACAAGTGGCAGAATTGGCAAAAAAATATCAATTAAATGAATTAGCAACCAACGAAATTAAACAATTGATCGACTTAGTGGGGGGACATCCTGCCTTGATTCATTTAGCGATTTATCATCTTAGCCAAGAGCAAATCACGATGCCAGATTTAATCAAATCAGCAATTACATCAACGGGAATTTATTCCTCTCATTTACAGCTGCACTGGGTCACTTTACAAAAACAACCCGAACTTGCCGCTGTTTTTCAACAGATTTGTCAAGGTAATCAACCAATAATAGTCGATCCAATTATTGCTTATAAACTTAATAGTATGGGTTTAATTAAACTCAGAGAAAATAAAGCAATTGTCAGTTGTCAGTTGTATCAAAAGTACTTTATAAGCCAATATACTGGTTCAGTATAAATAAATTTTTGAACCATGGTATTAAGACAGCGATCGCTCAAGCCAATCATTATTAAATATCGTCTGATAAATCCGATTATGAACGTCCATTTTCCCGTGACGCTTTACCACTAATCCAGATAAAAATAACTCAGGTAAATAGGGATTGTTATCAATCTGTATTGGTTCTTGATGGAGGATTTGTCGATACAAGGTTAATAACTGGGGTCGGTTTGGACTTTGAAGAAGGCGATCTTGAATAGTTTTTAAATGTTCGGGTTGATCCTGCATCTCCCAATCTTGAATAATTTTTTCTGCTACTAAGTTGGCCAACCATTGTTCTTCTTGATTAGAGGGGATTGGTTGCTCACTATCCCGCATCAGTTGACAGAGTTTTTGAGTTAAGAAAGGTTGCCCTCCCGTCCAGCTTAAGACTTGTTTGAGCATGGTCTGAAGATTACTGACTTTTTCTGTTAACCCATATAATAAAGGTTGAGCTTCGTGTTCTTTAAAACTTGCTAATTCAATAGCGTTACCAATATTAAAAGGTGTTTTCTGGGGGTCAGTAATTAAAGCTGAAGGTGTGGTAGCACCAAAAAAGGCAAAAGTTAGCTCTTGAAATTGAGGTTGAATCGCTCTCTGGTTATAAAAAGAACGAATTAAAGCAAAAAAGTCAGAGACATCAAATTTTAACCCTAAAATGCTATCAATTTCATCAATAAATATAACAGTCGATTTTCCAGATTGCCGCTGATTAAAATCGTCATTAACTAGAAGAAACTCTTCCATAAATTGTCCTAATCGTTGTACAGGAGGCAGGTCTAATTGTTCATTCCACCAAGCTTTAAAAGTTTTCAATTGTTTGATTAATCCAAAACTGCGGAGCAGATCAACGGCTAATCCTTTATACCATTGTTCGGGGGTAATATTGTCTGTTCCTAGCCGAGTTAAGTCAATTACTGCACATCTAATTCCCTCCTTTTGTAATTGGCTCATCATCCGTACCATTAAGCTAGATTTTCCCATTTGACGTGCATTTAAAACATAGCAAAATAGACCTTGTTTGAGAGCTTTATAAAGATTGCGATCAGCTTGTCGAACCACATAATTTGGTGCATCCATCGGTAAACTGCCCCCCACTTGATAGACAAATTTGGGAGGTTGTTCAGCACTTTTAAGCAGGTCATTTTCAAAGATAAGTTCTGCTTGGGTTGCTTTCAGTACCTCTAAAGTGTTTGTGAGTTCTTTAGTGCGTTCTTGCACTCTTTGTTCTAAGCTTTGATAGAGTCTGGAGTTATCAATAGAGATAGCGGCTTGAGCTGCTAGAATATTTAATAGTTCAACTCTTTCTGAGGTAAATGCGCTGGTTGTTAAATTATTTTCTAAATAAACAATTCCTTTTAATTGACCTTGATTGAGTAAAGGAGTACAAAGAATGGATTTAGTTTTTTTAGCCACAATATAATAATCATTGGTAAATTGACCTGATGAAGTGGCATCATTTAAAACGATAGTTTCTTTTGTCCGAGCGACATAATTAATAATGCTAGTGGGTAGAATGGGAATTGAAGTATCATGGTCGATAGATTCTATGGGAATTGGCTGTAAGATATTAACCGTTTCTTGAGCAATTGTTCCTTGAGCTTCAATGACCCAATTTCCTTGCTGTTCTAAAATCAGACAACCTTTCTGCGCTCCTGCATTTTCAATAACAATTTTCATTAAATTTGTTAGGAGATTTTCCAGTTTAATTTCTCCAGAAATTGCTTGCGAGGCTTTGAGAATAGTCGTTAAATCAAGAACTGCTCCATCATTACCAGTAGTTGAAATGGTGGTACTCAGTCCTTTAGATTTGTTTTGATTGCTGATACCTAATAAATATTGAGGGTATTCTTCTTCTAATTGTTTAACTTTGGCCTTTGCACCCCAACGAATGTAACAATGATAGGCATTTCTTAAATATAATTTACCAATTTCTTCTCTACCTAAAGTAAAATAAAATTCAGAGGCACGTTCATAAGCTAAAGCCTCTTCATTGATAAATTCGTATTTTTTTGCTCCTTGAATGGCTTTTTCATAAAATTCTTGAGCTTTCCAGTTTTGACCTAAGACTCTGGCTTTTTCTGCTTCGACTAGATCATATTTATGTTGAAAATTAGCTTGACATTGACGAGACCATATTTTCATACTATCTTGATTTTTGGATACTTGGTCTAATAATTCTTCTCTTTTATTTGAATCCAGATTATTATTATTAGCTAATAAAGCAAGAGATGAGTAAAATTTATACTGAGGAGCAGGTAAATATCTAGCACAAGAATCAAAATATTGTTGAGAATTAACTATATAATTAGTTGCTTGACTATACTCTTTAAAGAAAAACAAGCAATATATTTTAGCAAAATAAGCAATAAATAGTAGCCATGTGTTTTTATTTTCAATCCAGTTATTGAAATAATTATTTTCTGTTAAATAAGAATCCCCAACAATAATGAAATTGTTCTCATATTTAATTAAATTATTGACAATTTGGTGACATATACCTGTATAAAAATCAGCATACTGTATCTTATATTTTTGAATTAATTTTAGATATTCTTCTCCTTCACGCCGAATATCCTCTAAAGGGTATCCTCCCAATAATTTTATAAGATAATAACTAATAAAACAGTGAGCCGAAAAAAGATGCTCTCCTGTATTTTTTCCTTGTTCAAAACCCTTTAAACATTGTTCTTGTGCTTCAATGTTTCTAAGTGACTTTTTCCAATGCCACCCAAAACCATAATACAAAAGAAGCACTGTAGCATCAAATGAAGGATTATTCTTTTGTTCTTGTAACTTTAAAGACAGTTGACCAAACTCATATGCTATCTCAATATTTTTAACTGAATCGGATTGAAATAAACTATAAAAACTATAGCTAATTGCAGCTTGAGAAGGGTTTCCATATTCAATGCAAAGATTAATTTGTTTTAATACTGACCAATTGACTAAATTGGGATTGGTCTGTAGCAATGAAGACATCATTTGTTGCAAAATTGATATAGCTAGAGTTTTATAAGGATCGGTAAGTGGTGGATGATTAATCAAATCCTTAATCTGTTTACTTTTTAAAAGTGACCTTAAAAGATTATATTCTTGATTAATTCTTTTTTTTGTTTCATCCTCATTTTGCGGTATATTAATACCAATATTAAGTAAATTTAAAGCATTACAAGAACTTTCTATGGCTTTTTGATGCTTGAGTTCAGCATAATAAGATTGAGTTTTAATTTCATAGATTTTTACTTTACTAAAAATATCATAATTTTTTTTGATCAGAATATCAGACAAATCGTGAACTTTGTCAAAACAAGATGTCAAGTAAAGAACTTCCAACAATTCTAGATGAATTTCTAAGATTAATTGATTTTGCCAATTTTCCTCATCTAATTTTAATAGTTTAATGCCAGTCTCTAAATATATTAAAGCTGTTAAGTAAGCGGTTGATGATTTAGCTTTTTTCCCTGCCTTAAGATTTAATTTAGCTAACTGCTCTTTTTCTGATTGCTCAGTAATTAATTCGGAGCCTTTATTGAGTTGGTTAACAATATCAAAGATATTACTTTGTAAATTATCTTCTTGAGCATTCTTTAGTAATAAACGACCTATTTGTAAATGAACTTGATTTTTTTCTGTTTCGGGAATGAGAGAATAGGCCGCTTGTTGTACCCTGTCATGTAAAAATTTATAGGTAATCAATATTGATTGTGTGTAACTTCTTGGAGATTGAATATTTGGTAAATCAATTAAATTTTCAAACAAAGGATTTTTATAGTTATTGTTTAAAGGAATAATTAATCCTTCATCAATAGCCGATTGCAAATCTCTGGCAGTAATTTTTAAAGATTGATGATTAACAATTGCTAAAGTTTCTAAATTAAATTCATTGCCAATGCAAGAGGATAATTGAAGAAGATGTTGAGTTTTTTGAGCTAGTTTTTCTATTTTACTAACCATGAGAGCAACTACATTATCAGTAATAGAAACAGAGTTAATCTGATTTATATCCCATTGCCAATATCCTTGTTTTGCATCTATATAATTAGGCAAAGAGCAAGAAAGATTAAATACTAACAATTTTTCTTGATACAAAGAATAAAGAAGTTGAGTCAAGAAAAAAGGATTACCGTCAGTTTTTTGGTTCATTAACTCAGCCAAAGGTTGAGCGACTTCTATTGAACAAGAAAGAGTATCAGCAACTAATTGATTAATATCTTCCAATTTTAGAGGGAAAAGAATAATTTCCTCTACAGAAATACGTACTTGTTTAATTTTTGCTAAGGTGTGTATCAAAGGATGAGTAATATTAACTTCATTATCTCGATAAGCTCCTATCAGCAAACAATATTGAATATCAGCATCAGTAATCAATTGTTCAATAAGATGAAGAGATGGTAAATCTGCCCATTGTAAATCATCAATGAAAATAACCAATGGATGCTCTTTTTGACAAAAAATGGAGATAAATTGTTTAAGAAAGAAATTGAACCTATTTTGACTTTCCATCGCCCCTACTTGTTCAACTGGTGGTTGTTGACCAATAATTTTTTCTAAGTCGGGAATCACATCGATAATAATTTGAGCATTATTTCCTAAAATATTTAAAATTTTCTTTTTCCATAGTTGCAGTACTTCTTCTGACTCTGTTAAAAACTTACGCATTAACCCTTGAAAAGCCTGAGAAATAGCTGAATAAGGAATATCTCTTTGTAAATGATCAAATTTGCCACTAATAAATTCTCCTCGGTTCCCTGTAATCGGTTTATGAATTTCATTGACTAAAGCAGTTTTACCAATACCTGAATAACCCGATATTAAAATCATCTCAGTTGTCCCTTTAATAACCTTTTTAAAAGTGCTTAAAAGTTTTTCTATCTCTGCTTCTCTGCCATACAATTTTTGAGGAATGTGAAACTTTTCGCTAACATCTTTTTTCCCTAACTTAAAAACAGTAATTGATCTTTGATCTTGAAGTTGATTAAGACAGGTTTCTATATCTGCTTTAACTCCCCAAGCACTTTGGTATCTCTCCTCTGGGTTTTTTGCTAACAATTTTGCAATAATATCGGCAATGATTCTGGGAATATTAGGAATGACTTTATCAACGGCTATTGGTTGTTGAGCAATATGACAGTGAACTAACTCCATTGGCTCTGAAGTTTCAAAAGGTAATTTATTCGTTAAAAGTTCATAGAATGTTACACCTAAAGAGTAAAAGTCACTGCGATAATCTAAGCCTCTATTCATTCTTCCTGTTTGTTCGGGAGCAATATAGGCTAAAGTCCCTTCTAGTTCGTTAGGATTACAAATTGGCATAAACTCTTGGGATAAACGAGTAGAAATACCAAAATCAATAATTTTTAACTGTTCTGTTTCCGAATTATAGATAATATTAGAGGGGTTAATATCTTTATGAATAATATTCTGATCATGAATGATTCTTAAACTATCAGTTATCTTAATAGCAATAGCTAGAAACTGATCTAAACTTAACCTACCTTGTTGCGAGAGTAATCTTTTTAAAGATTGACCACCAAAATCTTCTAAAAGCATGACTAAGCTATTTTCATATCGCTGTAAGTCATAGGCTTTAATAATACCATCAGCATTTAAGGAACAAGTAATCTGATATTCTTGTTGGTAGCGAGTCAACTCTGAGGAATCAGGATAGGTTTCTTTGAGCATTTTAAGTATAATAGGCTGATTATCAGGCTTGAGAAGAGCCTGATAAACTAATGAATTATTACTTTCATAGATTTTCTCTAAAATTTGATAATCTTTCATCTTTTTTAGTTTAAATGTTCTATAGATCTAACTAAGTGCTTCAATGGAATTCTACTTTTTAAATTTGTGAATAAATTTCGGCAACTGTCGTTGTCAAAACTTGATATTGTTCTTTTCTTTCTTGATTAATTACTTGTGACTTCCACATCTCACAATTTTGACAAGCCCTCCTCTTTTCTAATTGATTGAGAATTAAATCTTGTCGAAGTTTTTGAAATAAATCTCCTGACCAAATTTCTTGTAATGTTTGCTGGTTATAATCTCCTAAACTTTGAATATTTTGGTCAAAGCCTAATCTAAATAAAGTCTCGATACAGTAATAGATTCTACCATCAGGTAAAACTACCATTTCGATAAAAGGAAATAAACAAGCCCACCGCCCCTCTGCTTTTTGTTGATAGTATTGAAGAGACTGATGAATTCGTTGATTGTTTTTTTTAAGTCTCATATTAGTTTGTTGATATTCCGCCATATTTAAAATAAATATACTGTCAACCTTGGATAACCAACGATTTAAAAATTTGTCTTCCTCGTCTGGACTAACATCTTGGTTTCTAACAAAAGAGGTTCTAACTTCACAAGAACTCCCTAATTGATCCCTAATTTTCAAAAATTTAATCACATTAGACTCAACTCGATTAAAATCAGAACCTCTAATTTTGGCGTAAGTTTCTGGGGTGGCGGCATCAATACTTATATCGATACTGGTTAAACCTGCTTTTAATAAGGCTTTGGTACGATTTTCATCAAGAAGTTGTCCGTTAGTGGTTAAATGAACTTTGGGAACTCCCTGTTCTCTGCAAAGTTTGATAAATTCTATTAATTTAGAATGTAATAATGGTTCTTCTACACTACCAATCAAAACGGTGATACCAGCTTGACCACAATCCCTTGCTAGTTTGTCCATCATTGTCCAAGACATTTCTCTCTTACTTTGAAAAAAATCTGTGGTATGGTTTGGCTTTAAAATAGAACTATGATAAGGACACATTACACATTTAAGGTTACAACTATTACTTAAAACAACTCTGATATAAGAAGGATTAATGGCTCTTCCGTAATAATTGGCAAAGTAATGTAGTTGTTCATCAATATCAACTTCTGAAATTAGCTGAACTTGTGGGATTAAATCACGAGGGACAACATCAGCAATTTCACCTTTTAACAAATTCTCGATATTGAACCGTAATTGCTCCCAGATATTTCTTGATTTTTCAGGATATGAATAGGCTAGTATCGGGTAATCAGGTAAGCCTAGCTCAGACAGAATTGATAAACTAGGTTGAAAAATAATTATAGAATCTTGATTTTTGCTTCTCAAAAATAATAATCTTTCAAGGCTTTTTTGATGCAAAGGAATACTACGAGTAAGAATTTCAATCGTCATTTTGTCTATAAACCCCTAAGAAAATATAAAATTCAGGTAGTGCAATCTGTCTAATGAAAGATCAACCCCAGAATTAGGACTGTCAGACTCTTAAAATCACTACTCGTGATAGATACACTGCCTAAATCTGATCAGAACCTCGAAGCCTTATTCTTTCCCTAACACCCTATTGATGTTGAGGTTCTCCAAGGCATAGATTATGAGATATTTGATCGTGTAAAATGTAATTATTCACTGACTTTTGACAGCCCAGAAACGTTGCTTATCAATGCTGTCAGGGATTTATTGCCCTTGTAGTTTCTCTAGCTGACTAGGAAAGAATCAGGGTTTCGGCGTTGAGGAAGACTTTCAGGAGATATGAGTATTTCCTCTGTTCATTGAGAAACCCTTACGGTTCATCATTCTCAATAAGACTGTCCTTATTGCGGTGAATAATTACTGTCAAATTAACACGTTGTAGTTGGTATATAAATGTTTTTGGCGTAATATTCGCCTTCTTTTCGATTTCTTATCCAATTGTCCAATGTCTCTTTATCCAATGTTAATTCTCCGAATTGAGGGCGGGGAGGATAGGGAATGGATAGAGTCAAAAAACTTGGATGATTGGCATTAGAATCACCTATTTTACCCTGAAAAGAATCAGTGACTATTTCTATTATGTAACCCCCAGTATCTTCTTGTTGATCTATTGCAAATATATCAAAAATTGGAAACTCATATTGTTCGTTATCAAATTCCGGGTTACTCTCTCCTTGTTCATCTATAAAAAATACAGCCCTTAGCAAATGAGCCTCTTTTGTTTGATCATCCGCATTTTTGGGATTTGCTTTAAATAGCCGGAGCAAATTTTCCCCTGGCTTTTCAATTTCTGAAGTAGGCTCTTCAAAATAACTCTTAAGATCAAGGGCATTTTGCTTATGCTCTAAGGAGTATTCATCAGTTTCATCTTCATCTCCCCATCGCCAAATATAAGCAATGATTTGAGAAACTTGTTTGGCTTGCTGGCAAAGATGCCGCAAGTATCCCTTATACTCACCGGAACGGTTAACATTCTTTTGATGAGCTCCTTCAGCATTGTGAGCTTGTTCAATACTTAGCACTAGTTGACGACTTCCAAACATAATATTATTCCTTTCAAAAAAGATCAGGCTTAAAAGTAAAAACGTTTAGGATTTTCCCAAGCGATTTTTTTGACTATCTCCTCAGATAAGTTGTCTTCAAGTCCTATGACTTTTTTTACCCCATCAGCCTGATGATCCATGTGAGGATAATCAGACCCGAAGATTAAGTTATCAGAACCGATAAAGTCAATGACCTGAGGTAAATAGGTTTCAGAGGGTTCCACTGCAATGTAACACTGACGGCGGAAATACTCCGATGGTAATAATTTTACCCGATCTTGGACTTCCCAATGTAAATTTTTATACTCTTCGTCAAGCTTCCATAACCAATAGGGAAGCCAACCACACCCGGACTCTAGAAACGCCACCCTCAGCCTCCGATGACGTTCTAACACCCCCCCTTCAATTAAGGCTAACAGTGCCATCATTTGTTCCATGGGGTGAGAACAAGCATGAAGGGCAAAACGGGTGTTAAATCGATCTGCACCAGTGGTGGGTAAGCGGCTATGAGTGCCTTCATGAATTCCTACAGCCATGTCCAAATCCTCGCAGGCCGTCCAAAAGGGTTCATAGGCTGGATCGCTCAAAATTCTGCCTTTAACGGGGTTAGGGCGCAAAAAAACCGCCTTCCAGCCCAAGTTTGCCATGCGGTGTAGCTCTTTGACCATATCTTCGGGATCATGTTGATTGACTGCAGCCACTCCTTTCAGTCTAGCCGGGTCATAGCTACAATATTCTTCATATAACCATGTATTGTAGGCACGGACAAAAGCCCCCATCACTTCGGCAGGTAGGCTATCAATGGCAAATAACCACAGTCCATAGGTAGGATAAATAAAGGCCCTATCTACCCCCATTTGTACCATTGCTTGAACATGGGACTCTGGGTTATAGCGATTGAGATAAGCGTGGGGATGAGCTTGCATCATCTGCTTATTCCCTTCTGCTTGGACTTGTGGGGAGATTTTTTGACTAATCGGTTCTCCTTTGATTTTCATGTCAGCAGAAGGAGCAAATTCCCTAAATTTAGGTTCTAGGTATTGGCCCCACATTGCGGGGGGTTCAATGACATGGGAATCAGCATCAATAATTTTGTACCCGTTGAGCATAGAGGTTTTTTGGCAATTTTCTACCTAAATTATATTTGATTGGGAAAAAGCGGTCCCTTTTTTGCTGCTTTTTTTTCATCCCCTAAAACTCCATGGATTGATTGGGTTAAACTTGATACAACACTTTATTAAACTTAACGAATGGAAGCGATTGAATTTAAGACGATTCTCCATCATGGTACAGTTGTCATTCCCCCTGAATACCCCTCTAAGTGGGAAGGTAAGGCGATCCGTGTGATACCCTGAAGGGGTTTTGAGCTTGACTCAACCTTCTAAGATACATATAATGTATGTATGACATTTGAATTTGACATCCTCACCGCCGTGAACGGACGGTGATTCCCAAACCTCACGATTTAGGTTTCTGTTTCTTTCCCGAAGGATTTTTCGCACCTGCCTTAACAGATTTACTCTGTTCTGGTCTTATAGTCGCTCCACAGACTGACACCGCAAGCCCTGCGGCCAAAATATTTTTACTGGCGTTAATATCTCGGTCATGGTGCGTCCCACAGTCTGGACAGTCCCATTCTCGAACATTTAACGGCATTTTCAAGGGCAATATACCCGCAATTACTACACCTTTTAGAGCTAGGAAACCATCTATCTATTTCGATGTAATTTCTCCCATACCAACGGCATTTATAGGCTAATTGTCGAGTGATTTCTCCCCAACTAACGTCAGATA
>NZ_JADBUE010000127.1:0-8266 GCF_020245805.1 Microcystis sp. M179S2
ACAGGTGCAAGATTTTGAGAGAATCGTGCTTCAAAACCTGGCGTCTTCATCGGCCCGCGTCCTGTAGGGGCGAAGCATTCGGATAGAAAATCTCCGGTTTCACCGATAGGTTATTGCCCGAATGCTTCGCCCCTACTTTTTCAGCAGACCCTAACTAAATCTCAGTTAGGGGGAAGTAATTGGTTTGGCTTTGGTAACGTTAGAAAACCCAATCTAGAACAACCATTCTAGAACCGCCTCGTCTTTAGTGTTGGTATTGCGAGAGGGGGTTTCCCGGGTAAATTTCATGTGGATAGAACGATTTTGTTCACCATCGGCGGCCACGGCCATAATCGGATAATCGATTAAACCGTCTTGGAAGGACATCTGATAGCGGAAAGTGCCATCGGAATTGAGTTTAATCGGACGACCACCGATAGTTACGGTGGCATCGGGTTCGGTGGCACCATAGACGATTAATTCGGCATCGGCAACTAACCAGAATTTGCGCGGACGTTGTAGGGTTTCCGAAGCACCCATACCGATACCAGAAGCAGTCATGCCGATACCGGAAGCGGTTAGTCCCGATACCGTGGGAACTGCCCACATACCAACCCCGGAGGGGAATACATAAGAACTGATCACTTCCGACATCGGTACGGAACCGGCGACGTGCTGCATGGAACCAAACAAGGACCCAGCCACCCGTAGGGCCTCCATATCGCCGACACTCTCGAAAATTTGGTCGTATATAGGGCTTCCCGTGGTTCCGGCGCTGCTGCCGTAGCGTTTGCTGGGGGGAACGAGTTCGTAAACAGTTTTACCCACCAGTTCTTCTTCCCAGTTAACGGTGACAAAAACATCTTCAATCCAGTCGGAAGGATAGACGGGAGGAATCCGCACTAAAGGAGAACGGGCCAAAACTAACCAACGACCATCAGCACAACGATAACCGATATCGATAACATAATCTCGATCGCTGACCGGAATCGGTAAATACCATTCCCGGGCCAATTCATCACAGAGATATTCTTGGACGCTATGCGCGCCTTGGCTATTGAGATCGATATCGGTGACATCATAAAGACGCAGGGCTAACTGTTGTCCCCCTTGACGACGTAGATCTTCTTTTGATTCGTTGGGGATATCCCAGTAAGCATAGGCCCACTGAGGATCGCGAGGTAGGAGGGTGATGCGATTTTCACCGTAGCCACCGGGCAGATCTCCTAAACCATCATCCACTGAACCTAGGATGTCTTCGATCGGGTTAGCTTGACCTAATTCAAATTTTGCTGCTTCCACTGGTTTTTCCTCTTTAATAATAGATTTAAAATTGCCGCTTACTCCCATAGCTTGGGTAATTGCCTCAATTAATTGCGTTTTCCGCATCCGACTGTAACGAGAGATGCTGTATTGACTGGCAACTCGTCGCAGTTGCCGCAAGGTCATCTCATCTAAGGGTGGGTATTCTGGGACCATGAGTTGACACTCTCCGATTAGTTACGACGGCAAATGTTTTTGAGCATTTGCAAAAGCAGTTATCTGGGTAATCCTTCTAACTACTCATCGATTGCTGTGTGAACGAGAGATCCACTCGATGGGGATCAAGGGAATCGCTTGTTATAAATACCTATTAAACAGTAAGATTCCGATTTTGACCAAGTACCTTGTCATGATTTCTTGACAAAACCGCCAAACCCTTGATCCCAAAGAGATTGTTATATCAGGAAGTTTTGATATGCTGTGCTGCCTTGAAACTGTAGGCGATATTTTAGTACAAATGCACTACACTGATTACTGATTACTGATTACTGATCACTGATTTGTACTCCGATCCCGATCGCCTGTAATCTGATATTGAGACTTTTAGTTAAGGAGACTGAACCGCTTGGCTACCCGTGTGATTATTGTTCGTCATGGACAAAGCAGTTATAACGCAGAGCAGAAAATACAAGGTCGCAGTGATGGCTCGGTTTTGACGGAAAAAGGTCATCTGGACGCGGAAAAAGTAGGAAATGCCCTCAGTCAAATCGATATCGCCGCTTTTTACTGTAGTCCTCTCCAAAGAGCCAAATCTACTGCTGAGGTGATTCAGTCTCGTTTAAATAACTCTCCCGTCATTCAACCCACTTCCCAGTTACTAGAAATCGATCTGCCTATCTGGGAAAATATGGTCAAAGAGGAGGTAAAAGCTCAATACCCCCAAGAATATCGGGATTGGCAGCAAAAACCTCACGAATTTAAGATGATACTGCCCGATGGTCAAGAACATTATCCCGTTCTCTCTCTCTATCAACAAGCCCAAGATTTTTGGCGAGAAATTATTCCCCAACACGAGGGCAAAACTATCCTCATTGTTGCCCATAACGGCATTAATCGCTGTTTAATTCTCAGTGCCATTGGTATTCCGGTTTCCTTATACCATTCCCTACAACAATCTAACTGTTGCGTTAATGTTCTCAATTTTACGCGTAATTTTGGTGATCCTGTCCAGGTGGAATCCCTCAATCAAACGGCACACCTAGGGATAGCTTTACCCCCACCACGTCCTCCTTTCCAAGGTTCGAGGCTGCTGCTGGTGCGTCACGGAGAAACCCAATGGAATCGGGATAAACGTTTTCAAGGTGTGCGCGATATTCCTCTCAATGATAATGGCAAAGCTCAAGCTGAGAAAGCCGCCGAATTTCTGCGAGAAACGGCGATCGATCACGCTGTCACCAGTCCTTTGTCCCGTCCCAAGGAAACTGCCCAAATTATCCTGCAATATCACCCCAATGTCACCTTAGATACCCAAGGGGATCTGACAGAAATCTGTCACGGACTTTGGGAAGGTAAATTAGAGGAGGAAATTGAAGCGAGTTTCCCCGGGATGTTAGAAGACTGGAAAAATGCCCCAGAAACCGTGCAAATGCCGGAAGGGGAGAATTTACAGGAAGTTTGGGATCGAGCGATCGCTTGTTGGCAGCAAATCGTTAAAACCTATAGTAATAGCGATCGACCTCAGACAATTATGGTAGTGGCCCACGATGCCATTAATAAGGTGATTCTTTGTTATTTATTGGGTTTAAAACCCGCCAATTTCTGGAATATTAAACAGGGAAATGGCGCGGTTAGTGTTATCGATTATGCCAAAGGAGTTGACTCTCAACCGGTCCTGCAAGCAATTAATATTACCTCTCATCTAGGATCAGGAATACTCGATCGCACGGCAGCTGGCGCTTTATAACAGTGATCAGGAGTCAGGAGTCAGGAGACAGGAGACAGGAGATAGAAGACAGGTTTTAGGCGTTGGGGATTGGGGTTTTGGGGTTTTAGTTCAATTTCCCCACTTCCCACTTCCCCACTTCCTGCTAACTAGAAGCTAATAATTCAAGCTCTTGCATAATTAATTTTTGAGGGTTTAAAAACGGCAAAAATAAGGATTAAATGGCATAAAATCTGTAAATATACTATTTAATTGATTATTATCCATTCTTAATTCTCCTGACTACTGACTACTGACTCCTAACCCTAACAACAATTTTTGATTTTTACAAGAGGTCTATTGATTTTCAATCTGTCTAACTACCGTTAGTGCCGAATAGCTGACTCCGGCAGTGCCTTCTCCCGGATGGGTGGAATCTCCCACTAACCAAAGATGGGGGATCGGAGTGCGCGTCGCTACGCCAAAAGGGCCAAAAGTGGACAGTCTTTGACCAATACCGCCGACAATGCCCTGATTTCGCCCCGTAAACCGTTCAAAAGTGCGAGGTGTAGCTGATTCGATGTGAACGATGTGATCAGGACTAAGATGGAAATAATTACCGAGACGCTCGATCGCCTCTTGGGTGTATGCTGCTTTTAATTGCTGATAATTATCTGCTCCTTTTCGCCACCAAAGACTGGTATCGGTGAAGGAAGAAGCAATAATCGTCGCTTTTCCCACTGGAGCGCGGCCATCCCCTTCTTTACTCACGGAAACAAACAAAGAGTTATTTTCGCCGATTATGCCATCGTCATCGTAGAGGAATTGCAAATGGGGAGGACAATCGGGGGGAATAGCAGCGCGATCGACTCCTAAGTAAACCACAAAAGCACCGGATGCGGGGGGAAGTTTTTCGATTCTCCGGTGATAAAGACTGGGAATGGCTTCGCGATCGATTAATTGTGGTAAATTTTGGATCGGGATATTAGCCACAATCTCATCGGCCATTTCTGGATATATTTGACCATTTTTTTGATTTCTGACGATAATTCCCGTGGCTTTTCCCTTTTCTGTCAGTATTTTTTCCACTGTGTGGCGCATTTGCAATTTACCGCCGTATTTTTCCAAAGCTGTTACTAGGCGATCGCTTAATACTTGCATACTACCCTGAAGGTGGGATAAACCTTGGGGAGACTGAGAAACTGCTAAAGCGGTGGCGGCATAAAGTAAAGCGGTTTCATCGGCAGTAACTTGGGAATAAAGCTTTAACTGGAGATCCAGAAAGGTTTTTAGGCGTTTATCCCTCTCTAAGCCGTATAATCGCAGAGCATCGCCCACAGTCATCAAAGTAAAGGGGAAGGTAATGGCAGTATCTAAACGCAAAGCGGCGATTAATTGCCCTAAATCCCACCAGTTGCGCGGGGGTAAAACTGGATCGCGACTTTGAAAACGCCAACTTGCTTGAAAGAGTTTTTGTAATAATTGCCAAAAAGGTTCGCTGCCCGGAAATTGTTTTTGTCTTTCCTCTTGCCACTTTTGCCGATCGCGCCAGACGTTAATCGCAGTGGTTTCCCCCGGCAGAAAAACGGCACAGGCGGGATCACAGGGGACAGAATCGGGTAAATCTATCCCTAATTCGGCAAAAATGCGCTGATGAATGCCCCCTACTTCTAATCCTGCCACTTGAGTTGCCCCCACGTCAAAGGTAAAACCCCGACGGGAAAAAGTCGAGGCACAACCTCCGGGGACAAGCGCCTGATCATATACTGTGACTTGATAACCTCGACGCGCCAATAATGCCGCCGCCGTTAGTCCGCCAATCCCTGCACCAATAACGGTAATTCGCGTCATTTTCTTAATAATTATTTATATTTATTTTTATCCTAACACTGCTGTCTTTTCACTGATTACTGATTACTGTTCACTGAAAAGCTCCCCACTTCCCCACACCCCACTTCCCCACACCCCAACCAATCTGCCCGGGACTCTTAACCGGTAAATTGGAGGCTTAACAGTTTACTTGCGCCCCTAGGGTATCTAAAGCTAAAATTTTCACCTCAGAGTTAATCCCCACTTGCTGCCAAGCATTTTTCATCTCTGTTGCTGTTTTTTGGGCATTGTCGGGGTTAGTTAAAGCTAATAGGCTCGGACCTGCGCCACTAATTACCATCCCGTAAGCACCCGCGTTAATGGCGGCTTTTTTCACCTTTTCGTAACCCGGGATCAAAGATTGGCGATAGGGTTGATGCAGTTTATCCTCTAGGGCAATTCTCAGCCAATCGCCGTTACCCGTCTCCAATCCCCGCAATAATAAACCCAAGCGGGAAATATTGAAAATTGCCTCCTGACGGCTAATTTTTTCGGGTAAAACCGCCCGAGCTTTTTCCGTAGCCAGTTCAAAATCGGGAATCGCTAGGACGGGAATGAGATTTTTTTGCCAAAATACTTGACAAATAGCCCAATTTGTGCTATATCCTGCCGATAGCTGACAGTTACCCCGCAAAGCTGGCACCACATTATCCGGATGGCCCTCCAAGGCGATCGCTAATGCTTCGATTTCCCCCATAGATAAAGGATTTCCCGCGCATTGATTAGCAGCCACTAACCCACCGATAATAGCAGTGGCAGAACTACCTAAACCTCTAGCCAGAGGAACCCCTAAACCGATCTCGATGGCGATAGGGGGCGGATTCTGTCCTATTTTTTGATAAACTTGCAAAAAAGAAGTGTAGATTAAATTATCAGCACCTTGGCTAACTTTAGCTGATTCAGTTCCCTTGACAATAATGCTGACAGGGTTAGCTGTTGTTGCCGGCAGCAGGGTAAAAGTAAACTGATTATATAGGGTTAAGGCCGCTCCGAGACAATCGAAGCCGGGCCCAATATTAGCAGTGGTAGCGGGAACTGTTACCGTAAAAGTTGACATGGTTAAGCTTTTGCCTGAAGATAGCGGCGATTTACCTCCTCCCAGTTAACCACATTCCACCACTGTTTTAAATACTCAGCCCGTTGATTACGATATTTTAAGTAATAGGCGTGTTCCCAGACATCATTGCCCATAATTGGCTGTAATCCCATCATTAGGGGGCTATCTTGGTTAGCAGTGCTGGTAATTTCCAGTTGTCCTGACTTATTTAAAACCAACCATGTCCAACCACTACCAAAAAGTTTAGTACCAGCTTGGTTGAAAGCGTTTTTAAATTCCTCGAAACTGCCAAATTTAGCGATTATTGCCGCCCCTATTTCTCCTGTTGCTTCGCCACCGCCATCGGGGGACATAATCTGCCAAAACATCGTATGATTAAGATCGCCGCCGCCATTATTGCGGATAGTGGTGCGAATATCGGCGGGCAAAGAGTCAAGATTTTTAATTAATTCTACTACTGTTTTTTTCTGCAATTCTGGATATTTTGCCACTGCCAGGTTGAGATTATTAACGTAGGCAACATGGTGTTTATCGTGATGAAATTGCATCGTTTCCTTATCAATATAAGGTTCTAGGGCATCATAGCTATAGGGTAGGGCAATGAGACTATAGGGACCGGTAGCGGCAAAAGCGGCAGGGTTAAAACCGGCAAGAGTGGCTGTGCCAAGGGTAGCACCTAAAAGATCAATAAATTGACGGCGATTGAGAGACATAAGTAATAAAACAAAATTAACTTCTTGGTTAGGATAGGCACTCATGGAAGAGGGAAAGGCAAGAGGTAGTTAGATATTAGCTACATATTCTCAGAGCAGATGTTCCGATGATCAATTATCCTATCGATCGGTACTTCGGGAGACAAAAGTGGTTCTTCGGGACTTGTTATGCAAATATTTAACTAAAAATCAAATTCGCTGAAAGTGACTAGAACTAAAAGTAGCTGAAATCCATACAGGGAAAGACTTAAGGCACAAACAGGTTAATACCAAAAGATAGACAATTGAGTTAAGATTTGATATAATAGCCAAAAACGAGATTATTTTACTTATGATACTTGACAAATTTTTGAACCTAAAAGGAACCTGTATTCAAGGCTATCTACACCTAGAAAATATCGGTATAGTTTGCCGAATCGAATCGAAAAATAAAAAAGTAACCTGTCCTCATTGTGGCTTAGAGAGCGATAAACTACACCAAAATCATCGACATCTAGTCAAAGATTTACCAATCTCAGGTCAATCAGTATACCTACAAGTTAATCGTCGTTAATTTAAGTGCGATAATTGTCAGAAACCCTTTAGTGAGGAGTTAGATTTTGTTGCCAGTAAACGAACCTATACGAAAAGACTAGCCAAGAATATACTCGAACAATTAAAAGAAGGAGATATTTTAAATGTTAGCCGAAGAAATGACGTAACGGAAGAAGAGATTCAAAGAATGCTAGAGGACATGACCGAAAAAATTACATATCAAGACCTATCGAAATTAAAAAGTGGATTTAGGAACTCAGGATACCTTAAGAGAACATTTACGAGAACCTGTGTTGGTGGATGTTATCAATGCCTTCTAGAGATTGGCGAATTCTCCTTCAAGACATTTTAGAATCTATCACTGAAATTGAACAACGGACAAAGGGAATGACGTTTGAGGAATTTGCTAAAAATCGAACAACTGTCAAAGCGGTTCTCTAGGATTTTATCATTATTGGAGAAGCAACTAGAAATGTACCAAAGGAAATTCAGTCTCGCTATCCTCTTATTCCTTGGCGTTTGATGGGAGGAATGAGAAATGTTGCAACTCACGAATATTTTCAAGTTAATTTAAGTAGGGTTTGGGCAACAATTCAAGAAGATTTACTGACTTTAGTGCCACAACTACAAGAAGTGTTAGAAAGCGAAACAGAGGCTGAATAGTTGTTTGATAAGCGAAAGGAAAAAAATAAACCCCCTCAAGATTGAATGAAGGGGCATTTATGGTATTTTTAGAGGCAATTTAGCCTACTTTTGTGGTTTCTTTTTCGGTGGATTGGGAGGGTTTTAGTTTGCGCTTCAGGGTTGAAGCTGCGCCGAAGCCGAAAGGGATGATACTCAAACTGTTATTTTTTGTACTGTAGATTTTGTGGTTATTTCCTTAGGATGTCTGAACAATTGACCTTCATTTTGGTAGAAAACTTCATAATC
>NZ_JADBUE010000128.1:0-5333 GCF_020245805.1 Microcystis sp. M179S2
CAAAGGCGGTGGGCGAATCGACCTTTAAACACTTTTGTGGAAGCTTTAGAAGCTTTTCGGACAGCGATGTCTTTCCGTTTCTTTGAGTGGCTGACCGAGAATCGGGATGTGTTTGCCGCTTACAAAGTCAGTTTAGGCTTTATTTGGGCTTGAAATTTGTTTAAGTCCCATTAACCTCTCTGGAGAATGGACAAAAAGCGATCGAAACTCGTTTAACCTCTTTGGAGAATGGACAAAAAGCGATCGAGAATAGCGTCGGAGAGATCAAAAGAGAAATTCAGGTTTTAGAGATAGGACAGACGGAAATTAAGGGAGAAATCAGGACTTTAGACGCAAAAATCACCGGTTTAAATGAAAGAGTGAAACTCATCGAGGCATCCGTGGGAAAAATTCCCGATTTAGCTGAAAAAATTGGGGAGGTAAAAAACTGGAAACAGATCGGTATATCGATTGTGACTGCTTTTGTGGGTGGGGTAATTGGTTGGTTGATTCGGGGAAAATAAAACTAAGGAATGTAACATAGTATTAAGCATTTGTATATTTTTATCAATTTTTATGGAACAGACAGCTTTAAATCTGATCGCGATTACCGTTTTTTCGATCACTCTTTCCGTATTTGTCACCCCTTTGCTGTCTATTTCGCCTTTTGTCCCTGCTTTAGCTACTTTTAGCCTCTTGGGATTAGTTACCGTTGATACTCTCACCTTTAATAACCGGGGCGTGACTTTACTACTGGATGCTCTTTCTCCTAGTAAACACCGTCAAAGAGTTATTTACCACGAAGCCGGACATTTTCTCACCGCTTATATTTTGGGCATTCCGATCGCCAGTTATAGTTTGACCGCTTGGGAAGCCTTTCGTCAAGGCCAGGAGGGAGTCGGCGGTGTTCAGTTTGACCTAGCAGATTTAGAGCAAAAAGTCAAGAATTTTACCGATTTTCCTGCTTTTTTAGAGAGAATTTACACGGTGTGGATGGCGGGAATTGCTGCCGAAACCTTAGTTTATGGTAAAGCGGCAGGGGGAGAAAGCGATCGATTTTATCTGCAATCGGCCTTAAAATTAGCGGGGGTTTCCGAGAATAATTATGCCCAAAAAGAGCGCTGGAGTTTATTACAGGCAAAAACTCTTTTAGAAAAACAACAGACTGCCTATCAAGCTTTAGTGATAGCTATGGAAAAAAGGGCCAGTGTGGAAGAATGCTGTCGGGTGATTAGTGAAAGTTTAGTATAACGGGAAAAGTAATCAGGGATGAATTTGATGATTTCCCCGTTAAATTTTTATGAATAATCAGAGCATTCAATCCGATCAGCGATTAGCTTTAATTGTGCGCGGGGCAGTACAAGGGGTCGGTTTTCGTCCTTTTGTTTATCGATTAGCAACGGAATTAAACGTAGCCGGTTGGGTGAATAACACAGCAGCGGGAGTTTTTATTGAAGTCGAGGGCAATCGAGACAAACTAGAAACTTTTTTGACTCGATTATCTTTAGAAAAACCACCTCGATCGCTAATTGAAAATATTGAGACTCAATGGTTAAATCCCGTCGGTTATCAAAACTTTAGCATACGTCCTAGCAGCGGCGGTGAAAAAAATACAATTGTTCTGCCCGATTTAGCCACTTGTCCCGATTGTTTAGCCGATATTTTTGACCCGAATAATCGTCGTTATCGCTATCCTTTTACTAACTGCACTAACTGCGGTCCTCGCTACAGTATTATCGAGAGTTTGCCCTATGATCGCAGTGCCACAACTATGAGGGGTTTTAATCAGTGTCCCGAATGTCAAAGGGAATACGAAAACCCTCTAGATCGCCGTTTTCATGCCCAACCGAATGCCTGTCCTCGTTGCGGACCCCAAATTAGTCTTTTAGATAGTCAAGGATGTGTATTAGCGGAAAAAGATCAAGCTTTAATCGCTACTGCTAGAGCAATTGAACAGGGAAAAATTATGGCGATCAAAGGATTAGGAGGATTTCACCTAGTCGTCGATGCAAGAAATACGGAAGCAGTGCAAAAATTGCGACAACGTAAACAGCGACTGGATAAACCTTTTGCCGTGATGTATCCTAATCTTGACTTAGTGAAAAACCACGGTTATGTATCTTCTTTAGAATCGCAATTATTGCAGTCTCCTGCAGCGGCAATTGTCCTGATTAAACAAAGAAAAAATTATCTTTCTGCTGCCGTTTCTCCGGGTAATCCCTATCTAGGAGTCATGTTACCCTATACTCCCCTACATCATCTTTTATTAGCAGAATTAGGCTTTCCTATTGTAGCAACCAGTGGTAATCTAGCCGATGAACCTATCTGTATTGAGGAAAAAGAAGCTTTAGAAAAATTGGGAACTATCGCCGATTTATTTCTAGTTCATAATCGTCCTATTGTTCGACCAGTGGATGACTCTATTATCAGGGAAATGGCGGGAAAAGCGATGATTTTGCGGCGAGCGCGGGGATATGCTCCCTTTCCCGTTAAAGTTAATGAGGGAGATTTTCCTCCGATTCTAGCCGTGGGAAGTTATTTTAAAAATACCGTGGCTATCTACCAAAAAAATCAAGTTTTTATTAGTCAACATATCGGCGATTTAGATACAGTTAATGCTGTCAATCACTTTGAAAATATTCTCGATAGTTTAAAAAAATTATACGAGTTTGTACCGGAAATTATCGCCTGTGATGCCCATCCTGAATATCTAGCAACCAAGTACGCTTATAGTTTAAATTTACCCGTTATTCCCATTCAACACCATTACGCTCACGTTTTATCCTGCATGGCAGAACATCAGCTACAACCTCCAGTTTTAGGGGTTGCTTGGGATGGAACAGGATACGGTTTAGACGGCACAATTTGGGGGGGAGAGTTTATCCATATCACTGCCGATTCTTGGCAGCGAGTCGCCCATTTTAAACCCTGGCTATTACCTGGAGGAGAAAAAGCGGTTAAAGAACCCAGACGAGTGGCTTTAGGATTACTAGAAGTGATGGAAAATACTGATAAGATAAAATCAGCTTTTAGTGAACAGGAATGGTCTATTTTTAGGCAAATGTTAACCAAAAAAATTAATTGTCCTTTAACTTCTAGTGTCGGGCGTTTGTTTGATGGTGTGGCGGCGATTCTAGGTTTATGTTATCAATTAAGTTTTGAGGGACAGGCAGCAATGCAGTTAGAATTTGCCCTTGAGGGCATTAAAACGGAGGAATATTATCATTTTTCTTTATCAGCTGACTCACCCATAGTTATTGATTGGAATCAGCTAATTTTAGGAGTTGTTGAGGATTTAGAAAAACAAGTACAAATCGGCATAATTGCCGCTAAATTTCATAATAGTTTAAGTGAGATTATTGTAGAAATTGCTCAGAAAATAGGCAGAGAAAAAATTCTCCTGACGGGAGGCTGTTTTCAAAATCGTTATCTGACGGAAAGAACAATTAATCGCTTACAAGCTTCGGGATTTCAACCCTACTGGCAGCAAACTGTTCCCACTAATGATGGTGGTATTAGCCTTGGTCAAATTATCGGGGCCTGTTCTAAACTTAAACGGTTTTAGATAAGTAGGTGGGTGGAATTAAATATAAGATGAACGTAGGTTGGGTTGAAGTATGAAACCCAACGCCCGCATGGGTTACGCTACCGCTAACCCATCCTACAAATAATTGTGCCTCCCTACTTAGGGTAGGGAGATGACTACAGCCTTGTCATCGGGGTCAGCTACGGGAATTTGACCGCTATTATTGATGGTAAAGGCGAAAATACCGTCGCCATCGAGGTTAGGATTCCCTGCGGTGATGCTGTAGGTTAAAGGGTTATTATCGGCATCAGTGGCGTTAATTGTGCCGACGACGGTGTTTAAGGGGCTATTTTCGGGTACGGTGAGGGTAGTATCGTTGAGGACAGGTGCGCTATTTTGGACGAATTCATAAGCACCCATATCGACGTTTGTACCGTTAACGCGAGAATTTCGGGCAATATCGAAGGGTATGGCTTCGGTGATGTTGCCATCGCCGTCTAAGTCACGGGTATCGGCAGGGAGGGAGGCGTTATTTTGAGTTATACTAAAAGTCAAGTCTTCTAAGTTAGTTAGTATAAAAACTATGGAAATTACTATTTACATTCCTGAAGCTGTGGGACAACAACTACAAAAAAAATGGGATAATTTATCTCAAAAAACTTTAGAAGCTTTAGCCATACAAGCTTATCGAGATGGGGTAATGACTTCAGCAGAAATTCAAACTCTATTAAATTTATCTTCTCGAGGGGAAACCAATGAGTTTTTAAAACTTCATCAAGTTGATCCAGATTATACAGAGGAAGATTTAGCTAAAGACGTAAAAAATATTGAACAACTCGATAATTATAAAAATATCAGTGAGACTCAGTTAGGGTTTGGAGAATTTATTCAAAAATTTCGTCAAGAACATAATCTAGCACAAGAGGGTATTGAGTCAGAAGAACTTTTAAAAGAAGTGCGTGATTTATCATCAGGACGTGAGGTAATTTGGTAAATTTACGTTTTTTACTGGATAGTAATATCTTATCAGAGCCTTTGCGACCTCAACCAAATACAAAGGTAATGGAAAAACTACTTGAACATCAGCAAGAAATCGCTACAGCGACAGTTGTTTGGCATGAGCTTCTATTTGGGTGTTATCGTCTTCCTGATTCAAAAAAACGAAGAAATATTGAGGAATATCTCAAAGAGACTGAATTAATATTACCTTTATTATCTTATGATCGTAACGCCGCCACGTGGCACGCACAAGAAAGATCCCGTCTTGTTAAATTGGGCAAAACACCGCCTTTTGCTGATGGTCAAATTGCGGCAGTTGCCTACGTTAATCAACTTATTTTAGTCACTAATAATGTCTCAGATTATAGAGAATTTCAGGGGCTTAAAATAGAAAATTGGCATTATTGATTCAGGGAACATAAACCCTATCGCTTACGTCCCCTTTAAACATCAATTAATCATCGTTATTGTCGTCTTGATTGCGCTTTTTAGACAGCAATGCACCTAAACCTAGTGTTACTATTCCTAAGATTGTAGAAGGTTCGGGAACAGATGTCAAAGGTTCTGAAATTGTCTGTATTTCAAGTTCGGCATAATCAATAGCAATCGCATCTGATCTTGTACCTCCGAAGCTATTTAATGCAATATTTACATTGCCATCTGCTAAACTAGAAAAGAAAAGAGAATTAAGATTAAAAATTGTAACGTTAACAGGAAGCTGAGTAAAAGCATTGCCATCTGGCGTAGAAACATCATCAAACGCTCCTGATACTTCAATACCATCAATAAATAACCTGTCATCAAATGGAATTCCACCGAACCCATCTCC
>NZ_JADBUE010000129.1:0-6235 GCF_020245805.1 Microcystis sp. M179S2
GTAAAAATATTTTGGCCGCAGGGCTTGCGGTGTCAGTCTGTAGAGCGACCATAAGACCAGAACAGAGTAAATCTGTTAAGGCAGGTGCGAAAAATCCTTCGGGAAAGAAGCAGAAACCTAAATCGTGAGGTTTGGGAATCGCCGTCCGTTTTACGGCGGCGAGGATGTCAACTTGATCCTTCTCCCATTCTCGCTTTATCCATGGGAGACTACCCTTTAATTATCACCCCAAAATATAGTGCCAGTGTTTGTTTCCCCAGCAGATACCGGCATCTGTCCCCTTTTGTCGATTAAATTTGTTAGATTTTGGAGGAGAAATGTTAACTTATTTTAAAATTTATGTTGAGCAGCACTGCTACCTATCCCATCGGGGGAACAGATATCGATCGCTTTGATTGTCGTCAAGTTTGGTATCCTATCTACTACGTCAAAGATTTAGACAAAAAGCAGCCCCAACGCTTTACCCTACTAGAAGAGGATTTAGTGATTTGGTGGGACAAAAATCAGCAAGAATGGCGAGTTTTCGAGGATAAATGTCCCCATCGTCTCGCTCCTCTCTCAGAAGGTCGTCTTAACGAAAGCGGACATCTAGAATGTCCCTATCACGGTTGGTCTTTTTCCGGAGGAGGAAACTGTGAATTTATTCCCCAACAACCGGAAAACAGTCAAGCTAACACCTCTCGACGCGCTTGTGTGCGGTCTTTTCCCACGGCTATCCGTCAGGGATTATTATTCGTTTATGCGGGTAATCCCGAAAATGCTCCCCTGACTGCGATTCCAATTATTGAACCCATGGAGGAGGATGCTGATGCTTGGATTTGTTTGGATACCTTTCGAGATCTACCCTACTCGGCCGTCACTTTAATCGAAAATATTATCGATTCTAGTCATGTTCCCTATACCCATCATCTCACCATCGGTAATCGGGCCAATGCCGCTCCTATGGAATTAGAAATTATCGAGTCCAATCGTCAGGGATTTAAGGGAATTTGGCCCGAAGGACCGCGTAAAGGTAAATTAGGTCAGCAATACAGCAATTTTATCGCCCCCGGATTAATTTACCACGATCTCACCTCGGAAAAGTTCGGACGGACTTTAACCGTAGTCTATGCAACTCCCATCCGTCAGGGAGAATGTCGTCTCTTTGCTCGTTTTCCCTTTAAATTTAACTCTAAACTGCCGAAATTCTTCATTAAGCTTACCCCCACTTGGTATTCCCACATCAATCAAAACGCTATTCTTGAAGATGATCAGATTTTTCTCTACTATCAAGAGCGTTATCTGCAAGCTCAGGGGGATAGTCGGAATTTTAGTCAAGCTTGTTATCTCCCTACCAAAGCGGATTTATTCGTGTTTGAGTATCGCAATTGGGTTAATCAATACCAAGCTGATCCTTTCGCCGGTCAACCTTTTCCCCCCCTACAATCAAAAGAGATTCTCCTCGAACGATATCAGTCCCATACCAAAAATTGTGCTGTTTGTCAAGGGGCTTTAAAAAATATTAATCGTCTGCGGGGGTTAACATTAGCGATCGCTATTGTTCTTGGTCTATCTTTACCACTTTTAGCCCTAATTTTCGGTCAATCGGCCCTCCTTCCCGTGACAGTGCTGACAGCATTAACTGTAATTATGGTGGCAGCTTATTGGCGCTTGGGAGAACTGAAAAAACAGTTTTATCAAGGACGGGAATTATTGCCGAGAAATACCGGTAAAAAGCGATAAAGCTGCCGAAAAAGAGCGGAAGTTAGGGAACCTGTTCCTCACTATCGACTTTGGGGGTTTGGTTTTGGGAAGATTGCTGAAGTTCTTGCCAGCGAGTTTCTGCCAGTTGTTTTTGTGTTTGCACTTCTCGGTCATTGGAACGATAACGAAGGGATTCTTGATAAGCTTGAATCGCTCGCTCGTATTGACCGAGTTTAAACCAACTATTGCCTAAACTTTTCCAGGTTTCGGGGTTATCTTTTTGCCTTTGAATCGCCTGTTGATAGGCGTTTATGGCTTGGGAATTGTCGCCTAAACGATAGCAAGCGTTACCGATACCGATAAAAACTTCGGCTTTTTGGGAAGAAATGCGGCGAGCTTTTTCGTAGGATGCGATCGCTTCTTGAAATCTTTCCATTTGATGAAGTAATGCCCCTTGATGTAACCATGCTTGATAATAATTAGAATTGGCTTTAGTTGCTTGAGTAAATGCCTCCAAAGCTTCTGACTTGCGACCTAATTTTTGCAGAATAATCCCTTGACTATAGTGAGCTTGGGAAAATTGAGGATTAAATTGTCCAGCTTTGCTATAACTTTCTAAAGCCTCATTAATTTTATTTAATTGATACAAACTATTACCTTTTTGATACCAAATTAAGGCATTATCCGATTCGAGCGCTAGAGCCTGATCATAGGCTTTAACTGCCCCTTCATAATCCTCAAGATTCTGTAATGACCAGCCTTTTTTGTACCATATTTTGGCATCATTTTGCTGAAAAGTTAACAATTTTTCAAGAGCTTTTTGGGCGGCGGAATATTGTTGCAGTTCTAGATAGATATCGGCTTTACCTTGCCAAGCTTGACTAGCGGCAGGATTAAAAGATAAGACCCGATCAAAACTTTCCAAAGCCTCCTGATTTTTGCCTAATTTATCTAAAGCTTGCCCGCGACCGAGCCAAGCTTGCCAAGCGGAATCTGGGTTAATTTGAATAGCTTTTTCGTAGGTATTTAAAGCTTTCGAGTATCTTTTTAAAGCCAATAAAGTATCAGCTTTTCCTTGCAATGCCTCAAGATAATTGGGATTAATTTTTAAGGCTTGACCATAAGAAGTAAGGGCATCAGTATAGCGTTTGAGTTGATAAAAAGTCTGACCTTGTTGATAGTAATCAAGAGAATTACGAGAATTTTGCCAATAGTCAAAACCCAGATAAGCACTGGCTATTAAGCCAATTGTCCCAGAGACAACCAGGATTTTTGTTAGCCAAGATTTCCCTGGACGAGCAATCAGACCTTGAGGTTTCACCCCATAGGTAGTTTTCGGAGCGAGATGATAAATTTTACCTAATTTTCTCAGATCGATTAATGCTTCACTGACACTGGTATAACGCTGACGAAAATCATAGCGGATCATGCGCTCGATAACATAACTAAACTCGGCGCTAGTCATGGCCAAATGTTGCCAGAGAATTTCCCCCGTGCGAGCATCCAGTGGAATATCTTCGGTATCTTTACCGGTTAAAGCTTGTAATCCAATAATACCAGTGGCATAGATATCGCTACTAAAACGCGGATAACCTTGGGCCTGTTCACTGGGGAAATAACCAGGGGTACCAATAGCGATGGTAGAAACGGTTTTACCTTCTTTAACCACTTGAGTGCTAATTTGTTTGACAGCACCAAAATCAATTAAAACCAATTGATGATCTTGGCTGCGACGAATAAGATTAAAGGGATTAACATCGCGATGGATCACCTGTTTGTGATGGACAAATTCGAGAATTGAGAGAATTTCTGTTAATAAAGCCACCACTTTCCCTTCATCTTGCCTATAGACACCGGCAGTAATTTCTCTGGCTAAATCTTCCCCTTCAATGTATTCTTGCACGAGGAAAAATTGCCCATTTTCCTCAAAATAAGCAAATAAACGGGGAATATGGCGATGAATGCCCAATTCTTGCAGGATTTTCGCCTCGGTTTCAAAGAGTCGTCTAGCGATGGCTACAGTTTCGGCATCCTGGCACTGGGGTTTAAATTGTTTGATCACACAACGATTTTGATTGGGTAACTGGCGATCGCAGGCCAAGAAAGTCTGTCCGAATCCCCCTTTTCCCAATTGACGGATAATTTGGTAGCGATGACTAAGGATTTTTCCGGCAGCGAGTTCCATAGACGATGGCAATCCGAGGTTTTTTACTATTCTAGGCTTTTCGGCTCTCTTTTGCGGTCGATGGACAAAATGGGTAAATTCCCCTATTCTACTTTTTTCCCTATAGAGAGGAAAAAAATTCCCTGTGGAGGGGACTGACATGACAGGCAAAAAAAAATAATCTAGAAACAGAGAAAGTTCACTGTTGTTTTTTGAGAGGATAACCGCTATGTCTATCAATCCTGTTACTAGAGCCAGTACAGCTTTACTGATTACCCTGCTCATGGGGTCGATGTCCGGTACTTTTCCCGTCCTCGCTCAAAGTAATATTAATCGGCAACGTCTCATCGCTCAACAAATCTCGATTCCGGCGGGAACAGTTATCCCTTTGAATTACGAGAAAGCCGATAAAATTTTAGTTTCTAAAAGTGATGTTATTCCTCTGACTTTAACCGTAGCCAGAGATATTCGTAACCGCAATGGGATTGTGGTGATTGCGGCAGGAAGTGAAGTCAAGGGTACTTTAGAAGCAGCCGGCCGAGGTGTGCGGTTTATTGCCGATGAAATTGGCCTTGATGGGGGCAATCGCACCATTCCCCTCAATGCCACTTCGCGATTAATTACTACCACTGAAACCCTGCGTAAAGGGGCAAAAACTCAAGATATCTTAGGGGGAACCCTCGCCGGTGCGGGGGCAGCCACAGCGATCGCTGCTCTCACAGGTGATCGCAAGATCGAAGTTCTCGATGTCTTAGCGGGGGCAGCCGTGGGAACCCTTGCAGGATGGGGCTTACCGGCGGCGGGAATTGTCGGTGGTAGTTCCGTGCAGTTATACTCTGTTAACCCCGATCGAGATTTAAATATTACCCTGCAATCGCCCCTAGTGATCAGAGATTAGTGAACGGCAAACCATGACCAAATCCGTCTGCTGGCGGATTTGGTGTCAACCATCGATTTAATCGGAGCGATCGATTTGTTAGATTTTTAATAGTCCGTCTGTCAACCAATAGACAGAAACAGTCAAAACATCAGAATCAGAGATCAAAGTATGAAACTTCCTACAGGGTTACGGCGAACTATTACCCACGCTTTAGCAACTTTTCTGGGAATTATGCTCGGTTTTAGCAGTTTAGCGGCGGTAAATGCTCAAAATCTGCCCAGCGCTGCCGCCGATCTGGCCAGAATTCCCCCGGAGATGACGGCGGAAAGTTTTGTCGCTAAGGCAGTGGCGCGCACGGGTGCGGCAGTAGTGCGAATTGACACCGAAGCGATCATTACTCGTCCCAATAGCCCCTTTTTTGATGATCCTTTTTTTCAGGAGTTTTTTGGAGAACAGTTTCGTCTTCCCACCCAGCAGCGAGTGGCTGGCCAGGGATCGGGTTTTATTATCGATGGCAGTGGTTTAATCTTAACTAATGCCCATGTGGTCGATAATGCCGATAAGGTAACGGTAACTTTAAAAGATGGTCGTAGCTTCAAAGGAGAAGTGCGCGGTACTGATGAGATCACTGATTTAGCCGTAGTGAAAATTAATCCCCAAGGGGAAAATTTACCTGTAGCCGTCCTCGGCAATTCCTCATCCATACAAGTGGGGGACTGGGCGATCGCAGTAGGCAATCCCGTCGGTCTAGATAATACAGTAACTTTAGGAATTATTAGCACGATCGGGCGCTCGGCAGCTAAGGCTGGTATTCCCGATAAACGCATTGATTTTATCCAAACCGATGCCGCTATTAACCCGGGTAATTCCGGCGGTCCTTTACTCAACGCCCAAGGGGAAGTCATCGGTATCAATACGGCGATTCGTGCTGATGCCATGGGCATCGGTTTTGCCATTCCCATCGACCGGGCCAAGCAGTTACAAGCGACCCTAGAATCAGGTCAAAAGGTGGCCCATCCCTATATCGGTGTGCAGATGGTTAATCTAACTCCCGATTTAGCCCAGGCTAATAATCAAAACCCCAATTCTGCCATGATCGTCCCGGAAGTGTCGGGAATTTTGGTGGTGAAAGTCCTACCCAATACCCCCGCCGAAAAAGCCGGTATCCGTCGCGGGGATGTGATTGTTAAAGCTAATAATCAACCGGTTAGCGATGGCGCTGAGTTACAGGAAATGGTGGAAAAAACCGGGATCGGTCAATCTTTACCCCTAAGAATCAGAAGGGGGGAAAGGGCGATCGATCTCACCGTAATCACCGCCCAAATGTCAAATCAGTAATCGGCAGTCAGTGATCAGTTATCAGATGTGAGTTTTCATCGAAAATTTGGGTCTGAAACCCCGTCGTTCTACGACGGCTTTACTGTTAAATATTAGCGCATTTACACGATATATGCTAGAATGCGAGATATGGAAAAAGCCTATTCGTTTCGATTTTACCCAACACCCGA